>NZ_LGHL01000070.1 GCF_001908205.1 Bradyrhizobium sp. NAS80.1 | reverse complement strand
CAACCGCGGTCGGATCGGAGATGATGAGATGGAAAGCTGTATCGATGTAGCACTCGCCTTCGGCGAGCTTGCGGTAGTTCTCGACGCAGGTCCGCAGCGAGGTACCCTTCTCCTGGAGCGCAAAGGGCAGCACCATGGTGTTGCCGCCCGCAGCGGCCGCGCGCGTCGCTGACGCAAAATCGTCGGCCATGACCACGTCGGGGCCGGAGGGCTGGGAAATGTGAACGTGGCTGTCGATCCCGCCGGGAAGAGCGAGCAAACCTGTCGCGTCGATCTCGCGCGCTGCGCCTTCAATCCTGTCGGCAATGCTGACGATGCGGCCGTCGCGAATGCCGATATCGGCGCGAAACTCGTCGCTGGCTGTCGCGATGGTGCCGCCGCGAATGGCAAGATCGAGCTGCGTCACATGAGTCTCCGTCACCTGATGACTGCTGATGTCTGGAAGATGCGGCCCCAATCGATGAGAGCGCGGATGTCGCCGCCGGCGAGCTCCAGGGTCCGCCACAGCGTGACGGCGACCGAGTCGAGCATCGTGATGTCCAGTTCCCGTTCGAGCGAGGCCGCAAGTGCGGCGCCGTCGAGATTGGTGCAGAGGATGACCACGGTATCGGCGCCCTCGGCCGCGACCGCCCGGATCATGCCGGCAATCGTCGCCGGCGTGACCTCGCCGAAGGAGAAATTGTCGCGAAGCCCGAGATGCCGCTCCGTGTGCGGCGCGATCCCCTCCTCGGCCCAGACGCCGGCGATGCGCCGCTGCACGTCGTCCGTATAGGGCGAGACGAGACCGACGCGTTTGGCACCGAGCGCGCGGACGGCATCGATGCAGGCAAGTGTCGACGTCGTCGCCGGCACGCCTGTGCGCGCCGTGATCGCTTCGCACAGGCTTCTGTCGCGGCCGATGCCGAGCCAGCTTGCCGAGGTGCCATTCCAGGCGATGGCGTCGACCTTGGCGTCGGCCAACAGGTCCGCTGCCGGCAGCATCACCGAGGCATCGAACTGGCTGAGTGCGGCGGCATCGAGCGCGATCTCGGTAACGCGGAAACGCGAGAAATGCGCGGTGACGCCATCAACACCGACCAACATCGCGTTGGTGACGGGCTCGAGCACTGAATTCGAGGACGGCGTGATCATGCCGAGGCGCTTGCGCATGCCGCTCATCTTCCTGCAGCCCTCAGCTGGCTTTGCCTGACGGGCGCGAAATTGTGTCTGGCCCACAGCGCCTCCGCAACCTTCTGCGCCTCTCGGACCAGCTCAGCACCGTCAGCATTCTGCAAGCGTCCCTCTTCGATCACGATACGGCCGTCGACAATGACTGTCTTTACATTGTTGCCATTGCCCGACCATACCAAGGCACCAAACCCGTCGATGACGGGCGCGAGCGTCGGTTCGGACAGGTCGAGCAGGACCAGATCCGCCTTTTTCCCGACGGTGATCGATCCGATCTGATCACCCAACCCAAGCGCTTCGGCCCCTCGCTGCGTCGCCCACCGGACCGCAGCGCGCGCGTTCAACCCGTCCGTTTCACCACGTATCCGCTGCATTGCGACAGCCCAACGCATCGCCTCGAACATGTCCCCCGAAAACGTATCGGTGCACAGCGCCATGCGGGCGCCGTGGCGCTCGATGGATGCCGCCGGGGCGATGCGGCCGGTCTTGGCATTGCCGATCGGCGTATAGGCCATGGCCACCTTCGCTGCTCCGAGCGCGGCTTCATCATCGGCCGTCACGTGGATGCAATGCGCCGCAATCAGGCGCTGGTTGAGCAGGCCGGCCGCTTCCAGCACCTCGACCGGCGACCGACCACTGCGGGCCAGGGTTTGGGACACTTCGATCTGGCTTTGACAGACGTGCGTGTGAACGTTGCCGCCATATCGTTGCACAAGATCGGCAACGTCACGCAGCAGATGGTCCGAACAGGTGTCCGGCGCATGCGGGGCAAAATCGCACCTTATCCGGCCGTTGTCATGGCCTTGCCAACGCTCGACAAGCGCGACGTTCTCGGCGATGCTCACCGCCCCGATCGCGGGCGAATATTCGTAGCGCTTCTGGGTCAGGGCTTCCGGATCGGCGTCATGTATCCGGCCGGCGATGATCGCACGGGAGCCAAGTTCGGAATGAGCCTTGGCCAGCGCTTCCGGGTAGCGGTAAAAATCGACAATCGTCGTCGAGCCCGTCCGCAACATCTCGTAGACGCCGAGCCGCGACAAGGCGGTGGCCTCGCCCTCGGTCAGCCGATGGCCCTGCGGAATTCCGGCCGTGAACATCGGTGCAAACCCGAGATCCTCGATCATTCCGCGGGTGATCATCAGCGGCGTATGATTGTGAACGTTGACCAGCCCCGGCATCACGAGCCGGTCGCGTGCGTCGATCGTCCGCATCGGCGCCCAGCACATCGCAACCTTGTCACCATCGCCAACGTCGACGATGCGGCCGTGCTTGATGGCAACCGCGCCGCCATCGAGGATGCGATCGGTTCCATCCAGGGTGACGAGAAGTCCGCCCTTGACCAGGAGATCACAGGCACGCGGTGCTGCTGCGTTTTCCATGGCTAAGACGCCTGCGCAAGGCGTGTCGACTCCTCCCGAATCAGGGACAGGATGTGGCGCTTTGCGTCATTGAACTCGGGGCTGGTGCTGTCCCGCGGGCGCGGCAGATCGAAATTGACGGCCTCGCGGATCCGGCCCGGCCGCTTCGTCATCACCACGATCTTGTTGCCGAGGACCAGCGCCTCGTCGACGCTGTGGGTGACGAACACGATCGTGCAGCGGCGCTTCTGCCAGATCGCCACCAGCTCTTCCTGCATTTCGAGCTTGGTCTGGGCATCCAGCGCCGCAAACGGCTCGTCCATCAGGATCACGCTCGGGTTCATCAGCAGCGCCCGGGCGATCCCGACCCGCTGGTTCATGCCGCCGGACATCTCGGAAGGATGATGGTGCTCGAAGCCGCGCAGGCCGACGAGATCGATGAACTCCATGGCACGGTCGTGGCGTTCGGCCTTGGCGACGCCCTTGAGCTTGAGATGGAAGGCGATGTTGTCGATGGCAGTCAGCCACGGCATCAGGGTCGGCTGCTGGAACACGACGCCGCGGTCCGAGCCTGGCCGCTCCACCTGCTTTCCATCAACCAGCGTACGCCCGGCCGTCGCCTGCTCGAAGCCGGCGATGATGTTGAGCAGGGTCGACTTGCCGCAGCCGGACGGGCCGAGCAGGCAGACGAAGTCGTTGGCCTCGATGTCGAGATTGATGTTGTCCAGCGTCAGCAGGTCGCGGCCGCGCCGCTTGTCGGAAAACACCTTGACGATGTTGCGAAGCTCGATTGCCGCCATCAGCCCGCCCTGCCCTGCACTGTGGTTGTCTGCTGCCAGCGCAGCGTTCGCGCCATGATCGCCTTGAGGCCGAGATCCGAGAGATAGCCGAGCAGCCCGATCGAGATCATCGCCGCAAGGACGATGTCGTAGCGGAGGAAATAGTAGGAGTCCCACAGGACGTAGCCGAGACCGCTCTTGACCGCGACCATCTCGGCCGTGACCGTCAGCATCCAGGCCGATCCGACCGCGATGCGCAGGCCTGCGAAGATCGAGGGCAGCGCCGCCGGCAACACGATGTCGGTCAGCATCTGCCGTCCTGTCGCGCCCATCATCGCGCCCGCGCGCACGAGATTGTGGTCCACGGTCTTCACGCCGTGAATGCTGTTCATCAGCACGGGAAAGAACGCGCCGAGGAAGACGAGGAAAATCGCCGGCTTGTCGGCGATGCCGAACCAGATGATCGCGAGCGGAATCCAGGATACGGGCGGGATCGGACGCAACATCTGCAGCGTCGGCTCCAGCGCCTTCTCGAACAGGCGCGACCATCCGATGGCGACACCCGCGAGGATGCCGAGCAGGCTTGCCAGCGCAAAGCCGCCGAAGACGCGGAGGGCACTGGCGAGCGCATCGCGCAGCCAGTGCCCCGAATAAGTCTGCGCGGTCTCGTCGAACCCGAATACCCAGTCGCCGAGCGCATGCAGCACCGCGCTCGGCGCCGGCAGCAGCGCAGGCGGAAGCATGCCGCTGCGGGCAAAGGCTTCCCAGCCCGCGATCAGCAACGCGGGCACGATGAGGCGCTCGAGCCCATGGAAAGCCCGCGACAGCCGAAATGCCGGCCTGGCGGGCGAGACATCAATAACCGAGGTCATTCTTGGCCTTTCCCGTCGCCTGCTCCAGGAACGAATAGTCCATGTTCTTCTCCGCCTCCGCCGAGACGTCCTTTGAAATGTACTTGAGGTCACGCATCATCGCGGCGATCGCGAGCGTCTGCGGACGATGGATCGCAGGATCTGGCGAAGCATTTTTTAAGCGCCTCGGTCGCCACTGCCTTGTCGAGGCCGGTGAGCTTGTTGATGACGTCGATCCACGGCGCCTTGTCGGCGATCAGCTTGTTGTCGAGCTCGACCACTGCGCTGACGACGCCCTGAACGCCGGCGCGCTGGCTCGCAATCACGTCCGATCGGGTAACGATCAGATTCGTCAGGTTTCCTGCGGCCTGGTCATAGGGCAGCACGAAATGCTTGCCGGCCCCGGCGAGCCTGATCTGCGAGGCGAACGGCTCGACCGAGCAGATCATATCGACCTCGCCGCGCTGCAGGGCCGCGAGATGGTCCGACGGATTGGGAATGTTGACGAACTGGATGTCCTTGTTGGGATCCACGCCCTGCTTGAGGAATGCGCCGCGCATGTGGATGTCCTGCGCGTTGCCGCGGGAGGCCGCGACCTTCAGGGGCTGGCCATCGCTCTTCGCCTTGGCAACGGTCGCCTTAAATGCGGCCCAGTCCTCGGGCGGAAGGTTCAGCTTCGCGGAGGAGAGACATTCCGAGCCGCCGTTGATCTGGCCGGACACGGCGACGACGTCGAAGCCTTTGTCGAGCGCGGTGATGTAGTGGAGGTAAGTGACCTGCGCGACGTCGATGCTTTTCGACACCAGCGCAGTCAGCACGTCGTTGCCCGAGTTGAAGCCGGTCGCCTCAACCTCGACGCCCTTCGCCATTCCGGGGATCAATGACATCGGCAGGCAATGCGCGCATTTGGCATAACCGAGCTTGATCTTTGCGGTCTGCGCGATGGCAAAGTCGCCTCCGCCAAACATCGCTGCCATTACCACGAGGCCCAGCCGCAAACTCGTCCGCATCGCTTACTCCGTTTCGAAGGCGCGAGATCTCGCGCGTCGCGCAAGATCATCCGTTGCTCTTCGCGGCAGCGCAATCCGGTTTTTGCATGCTGCATACAATTTGCGCGTTGTGCCATCGTTTTCAGCGAGATGCGTCGGTATTTTGGGCAAGTCAAAGGGCCGGAAACGGCTAAGGTGAGTTGAAGCAATGAGGCACGCGTGCAGCAGAAGTCGGAAACGCCGAAGGGACGAAGATCGCCCAAACTCAAGAGGATGGGCCTGCATGAGCGTGCCGCCGCGCGGATGCGGACGATGATCATTCGCGGCGAGTTGCCGCCGGGATCGCAGACCCAGGAGACCAGGCTGTCGAAAGAGCTGGGCGTGTCGCGCACCCCGCTGCGCGAGGCCATGAAGGTGCTCGCGGCCGAGGGGCTGATCGAGCTGCGACCAAACCGCAGTCCACGCATTGCCGACATCGCGGTCGACGGCATCTCGGAGTTGTTCGAGGCGCTGGCCGGCATCGAGCGGCTTGCCGCAGAGCTTGCCGCGGCGCGCGCGACCGAGCGCGATCTCGCCCGCCTGCGCACACTGCAGACCCGCATGGAGGGTCATCATCGCAACGGCAAGCTCGACGATTACTTCGCCATCAACGGCGAGATCCACAGCACCATCGTCCGCATGGCCCGCAACACGCCACTGCGCGAGGCGCACGATACGCTGATCTCCCGCGCCGAACGCGCGCGCTATCTGGCGCTGGGTGCCGACCGGCGCTGGACCAACTCCGTCGACGAGCATGCCGATATTCTGGCGGCGCTCGAAGCGCGCGACGGCGAGAGCGCCGGACGCCTGCTCGGCGCCCATGTCCGGCGCACAGGGACCGCGCTGCTCGAAGTCCTCGCCGCATCCAAGCCCAAGCGCACGGCGGCCTGACCATGAAGCTGCTTCTGCTCAACCCCAACACCAGCACCGAGGTTACCAACCTGATGACGAGTGTCGGGCAGCGCGCAGCCGCCCCCGGCACCGAGCTTGTCCCCTGCACTGCGACCCGTGGCGTGCCCTATATCGCCACGCGGACCGAGGCGCAGATCGGCGGCGCCATTGCGCTGGAAATGCTCGCCGAACAGCACAAGACGGTTGATGCCGCAATCATCGCGGCCTTTGGCGATCCCGGCCTGTTCGCCGCACGCGAGACGTTCGACATTCCCGTGATTGGCCTCGCGGAGGCCGCAATGCTGACTGCCTGCATGGCCGGACGCCGCTTCGCCATTGTCACTTTCGCGCAGGCGCTGGGTCCCTGGTACGAGGAGTGCGTCCGCGCGCACGGGCTGTGGGAACGCTGCGCCGGCATCCGGATGCTGGATACGCCGTTCCGGGCGATCTCCGAGGTGGGCACCGAGAAGGAGGACCTGCTCGTCGCGCTCGCGCAGCGCGCCATCGTCGAGGACGACGCCGACGTGCTGATCTTCGCGGGCGCGCCGCTTTCGGGCCTCGCCGAACGCGTCGCCGAGCGGATCCCCGTCCCCGTCGTCGATCAGGTCGTCGCCGCCGTGAAACAGGCAGAGGCGCTCGTGGCGCTGCGCTTGCGCAAGGCGACGGCGGGCACGTTCCGCCGGCCGGCCGCCAAACCCACCATTGGTCTTGCCGGGGCGCTCGCCGCCCGGCTCGAGCATCGCGACAATTGATCAGGCAGGCGGCCGGCGATGCGAAAATCCCAGTTCGTTTTCGATTGCACGGCCGAAGGCAAACAGGCGGGATTCGCATCCCGGCGGCGCGATGATCTGGATGCCGAACGGCAGTTCGCTCGCCTCGCGGCGCGCCGGCAGGGTGAGGACGGGAAAGCCGACCAGCGACACGATGAAGGTCACGGCCAGATAATCGATCGGCGTCTCCAGCGCGGTGCCATCGATCGCGGTGACATCGCTGATTTCGTTCTGCCAGGGGAAAACCGACGCCGCCGGCGCGATCAGGAAATCGGCACGCGCGAACAGCTCGCAAAAACTGCGGTAGATCCCGGTGCGACGGCGCTCCGCGCTGAGGTAATCTTCGGCGGAGAGCCTTGCGCCCGCTTCGATATTCCAGACGACGGTCGGCGTGAGCTCGGTGCGGCGCGTCCTCAGCAGCTCGCCATAGCTATTGGCGATGTGCGCGGCGCGCAGCGTACGAAATGTCTCGATGGCACCGCCGCAATCGGGCGAGGACGGCATGACGTCGGCAATGCGCGCGAGCGTCTCGCAGGCCGAAGCGAAGCGGGTGCGAACGTCACGCGCAACCGGAGCGACGCCGAAATCGGGTGTGACAGCGATCCGCGGACGCCCAGCAGATGGCCGGTCGTCGTTGAGGATAGCCGCCGAGAGCGGATCAAGCGCATCGCTTCCGGCACATACCGACAGCGCCAGTGCGAGGTCGTCGACGCTGCGGGCGAGGAAGCCATGGGTCGCGAGCATATCCCAACCGAGCGGACGGCGCGGCGACGGAATACGGCCGGGCGTCGGCCGGATCGAGGCGATATCGCAGAAGCTTGCGGGCGTGCGCACCGAGCCGCCGAAATCGGTTCCATGCGCGAGCGGCACCATGCCGGCCGCGACCGCGACGGCGGAGCCGCCGGAGGATCCGCCCGATGTCAGCGCGGGATCGAAGGGATTGCGCGTCGGCCCGCACAAGCGATTGGCGCAGACCGCACCGAAGCCGAATTCGGGCGTATTGGTCTTGCCGAGTATGATCGCGCCGGCGCGCCGCAGCCGCGCGACCACGACATCGTCCTCGGCCGGGACGTGGTCACGAAACAGAGCCGATCCGTAGGTAGTCGCGAGCCCGCCGGTATCGGTGAGGTCCTTGATCGCGACGGGCACGCCGTGCAGCGGGCCGATCGGCGTGGATGCGGCATCGCAGATTTGCGCGGCACGACGGGCACCATCCGCATCGACCGTGATGAACGCCGCCAATTGCGCGTCCTGATCAGCAATCCGCTCAAGATGCGCCTCGACGACGTCCTGCGAGGACAGTTCGCCCCTCGCAATGGCGCGCGCAAGGGCTGTGGCGGTGAGATCGCAGATCGGGGGTTCGGATGTCATCGGGTCAAAATGCCCGAACCCGCATCGAAAAGCGACCGCCGCGGGCACGAGACTTGCTTTCTTTCCCATGAGAACGGGAGGCAACATCATGGCTGAAACGCAAGGCGGCCGTTCACTCGTCGTCGATGCCGTTACCCATCGCTATCCGAGCGGCGCGCTCGCGGTCGAGAACATCAATCTCGACATCAAGGGCGGCGAGATCATCGCCCTGCTCGGCCCATCCGGCTGCGGCAAGACGACCCTGCTGCGCATCATCGCCGGCTTCATCGCCCAGAGCCAGGGACGGATCATCATCGGCGACGACATCGTCGATGCGTTGCCGCCGAACAAGCGCGCCGTCGGCATCGTGTTCCAGAACTACGCGCTGTTTCCGCATCTTTCGATCAGCGAGAATGTCTCCTACGGGCTCGCCGCGCGCGGCATCGACAAGGCAACGCGCCAGCGCGAGGCGCAGCGCCTGCTCGAACTCGTGCAACTGCCGTCGATGGCCGAGCGGCTGCCGCGACAGCTCTCTGGCGGGCAACAACAGCGCGTCGCGCTGGCCCGCGCACTCGCGATCAAGCCGTCGATCCTGCTGCTCGACGAGCCCTTTGCGGCGCTCGACAAGAATTTGCGGCTCGACATGCAGATCGAGGTCAAACGGCTACAACGCGTCTCCGGCATCACCACGCTGATCGTGACGCACGACCAGGAGGAGGCGCTGTCGATGGCCGACCGCGTCGCCGTGCTGAGCCATGGCAAGCTAGAGCAGTTCGGCACGCCGTCGGACGTCTACGACCGACCGCAAACCCTGTTCGTGAACACGTTTGTCGGCTCCAGCAATCGCATGCCCGGCGTCGTGGTGTCGGCAGACCGTACCGCCGCCAAGGTCCGCCTCGATGCCGGCGCGGAGATCATCGCGCGGCCGGCGGGCGGCGCCCTCACCGAGGGCGGCCGCGTCACCGTATGCATCCGGCCTGAGCATCTGCAATTCGTCGGCGACGAGACCGGCTTTGCTGGCGTCGTCGGCATGTCGCTGCCGCTCGGGGCCACCGTCGTGCACGAGGTCACGACCGCCGACGGCTCCGGCGTGAAGGTATCCCAGGCACGCATCGGCGAGACACGCGCGCTGGAGAATGGCGCCGCGGTGCGCCTCGCCCCGCTCGCCCGTCCCTCGCCAACGCCTTTCCCGCAACGCTTTAGATCCAGTCATAGTCCACACGGAGTTCGACATGATCCTCAACCGCCGAAGCCTGCTGACCACCGCCCTCACCCTCGGCGCCATGAAGGCGCTTCCGGGACTGAGCTTCGCCCAGGCCCGCCCGCTGGTGTTCGCGACCTTCACCGGAAGCTGGGAGGAAGCCCATAAGGCCGTGCTGGTGCCGGCCTTCCGGAAAGCGAACGCGGACGCCGCGATGGTGCTCGATCCAATGCTTTCCGTTGACCAGATCGCGAAGGTGAATGCCGCAAAGGCCAATCCGCCGATCGACGTCATGCTGCATGATCCCGGCCCCGCCCTCGTCGCGATCGGCCAGGATCTGGTCGAGCCCTATCCGGTCGAGAAGAGTGCCTATTACAAGGACCTGATCAGCGAGGCGCAGGAGCCGATGGGCCCTGCCCCGTTCTTCCAGGTCGTCGGCCTCACCTACAACCCTGAAGCAATCAAGACGCCGCCGACCTCGTGGGCCGATCTGTGGAAGCCGGAATTCAAGGGCCGCGTCGGCATCACCAATCTCAACTCGACGCTCGGCACCGGCTGGCTGGTCGAAATCGCCAAGATGCGCGGCGGCTCGGAGGCCAACGTCGATCCCGCCTTCAAGGCGCTGGAGGAGCTGAAGCCCAATCTGGCCGCTGTCGCCGCCAATCCCGGCGCGCTCGCGACTCTGTTCCAGCAGGGTCAGATCGACATCTCGCCAGGCAATTTCAACGCCATCCAGATCCTCAAAGCCCGCGGTGTGCCGGTCGAGTTCGTGGCGCCCAAGGAAGGCGCCATCGCGTTCAAGACCACGATCCACATCGTCAAGAACTCGCCGAACCGCGAGCTCGCGTTCAAGATGATCGAGGCGGCGCTGACGCCTGAGGTACAGACCGCGCTGATGAACCCGCCCTATCTGATCGTGCCCACCAATTCCAAGGTGACCATGGGCGGCGAGATCGCGCGCGTGCTGGCCAAGGACACCGCAGAGCTGAAGCAGAAGTTCGTGTTCCAGGACTGGAAGAAGATCAACGAGCAGCGCTCGGCCTGGATCGAGCGCTTCAACCGCGAGATCAAGATCTAAGGCCATGAAGGACTAAGCGATGGGCACAGCACCGGCATCACGGGACGTCACGTCCTACGGGATGGGACTGGCGGCGCCGCTGGCGCTGTTCTTCCTGCTGTTCTTCGTCGCACCGCTGCTGCAACTGTTCTGGCTCTCTCTGCACAACGACACGGCCGGGCTCCATTGGGGGCTCGGCCAGTACCTGCACTTCCTCACCGATCCCTTCAGCCTGGGCGTGCTCGGTTCGACGCTGCTGCTGGGTGCCGAGGTGACGGCCGTCTGCCTTGTGCTCGGCTTTCCCATTGCGTGGCTCTATCAGCGGATCGGACCGCGGCTGCAGACCATCATCATCCTGATCGTGCTGCTGCCGCTTCTGACCAGCGTCGTGGTGCGCACCTTCGCCTGGATCGTCATCCTGGGCCGTCAGGGCATCATCAACGCGACGCTGCAATCGCTCGGCGTCATCGATACGCCCCTGCGGCTGCTCTACACCCAGTTCGGCGTGGTGATCGCGCTGGCGCAGGTGCAGATGCCGCTGATGACGCTGCCGCTGATCACGGCGCTGGGCCGGATCGATCCCAATCTCGACGATGCCTCCTGCTCGCTCGGCGCCGGGAGCTGGCGGACCTTCTTCAAGGTCGTGTTGCCGCTGTCGCTGCCCGGCGTGATCGCCGGATGCACGCTGACCTATGCCGCTGCCATCACGGCCTTCATCACCCAGTCGCTGATCGGCGGCGGGCAGATGCTGTTCATGCCGATGTACCTCTATCAGCAGGCCTCGACGCTGCAGAACTGGCCCTTTGCGGCGGCGATCTCGATCATATTCCTGCTGGCCGTGCTCGCGGTCGTCTCCGTCTTCACCACGCTCGGCCGCTTGTCGCGCGGCTACGGAGGGGCGTGATGAGCGGGCGGAAGCGCACCTGGGAGGCGATTAGCTTCGAATTTGTGATGACCGCGATCGCAATCGTAGCGCTGATCCTGATCATCGCGCCATCTCTGGTGGTTCTGATCGTGTCCTTCACCAGCGGCTTCTCGCTGAAATTCCCGCCGCCAGGCTATTCGCTCCGCTGGTACGCCGAGCTCTGGCACGCCTGGCAGCTGCACTTCGCGGCCAAGAACAGCCTCATCGTCGCGCTGTGGGCGACGGGCCTGTCGATCGTGCTCGGCGTCGCGGCCGCGCTCGCAATTTCGCGGTCGCGGACGCTGTCGGCGCGGCTGCTCGACTCCCTCTTCATGTCGCCGCTGGTGCTGCCGGCGCTGGCCTTTGGCCTCGCCGCCTTGATGCTGTTCTCGCTCGTCGGCCTGCCGGTCTCGCCGCTGACGCTGGTGATCGGCCACACCGTGGTCTGCGTGCCCTATGTCGTGCGCAACACGGTCGCAGCGCTCGCCCAGCTGGAGCCGACCCTGCTCGAAAGCTCGGCGGTGCTGGGGGGCGAGCCGGCTCTACACATTCCGGCGCATCGTGCTGCCGCTGATCCGGCCGGGCATCATCGCGGGGGCCTTCATCGCCTTCATGTCGTCCTTCGACAATGTGCCGGTCTCCCTGTTCCTGCGCGATGCCGCGACCGACATGCTGCCGATCCGGATGTGGCAGGACCTCGAGGGCAAGCTAGACGTGACCATCGCCGCACTATCGGGCGTGTTGATCATCGCGACTGTCGCCCTCGTTGCGGTCATGGAGCGCGTCACGGGACTGTCGCGGCGACTGACGAATTGATCAGGCGCCGCGGAACAGCGAATAGCCCCAGCGCGTGAATTTGAGCGGCAGATGAAAATGCGCGTCGACATCCTTGATGCGGAAGCGGAACGGCGTCACGGTGAGGAAGCCGTCGCTGTCGGCAAAGAACTCGCCGAGGTGAAACAGCACCTCATATTCGCCCGCGATGACGCCGGCGCCCTGCACGACCGGATGATCGAGCACGCCGTTGGCGCCGAGCCGCCCGTCGGCGATGCGCGACGAGTCCGGATCGATCCGCCAGATCTCGACGCGCAGCCCCTGCGCGGGACGGCCGCTTGCCACATTGACCGCGTGAATGGAAATGCCGCCTGCCATCTTGCCGTTCCTCCCCTGAGCGTACCGCCATGGTAGACGCAAACGCAGCCGTTCGGCCAGCACCTGCGCTGCTGCCCGCCCTCGGGGGTGGCCTTTTTCGCCTTGGCGTGCCTCGCGCTGGGCGGCGCAGTCGCTCTGATCTGGGGAAGCCATGACAAAGCGGACAATTAGCGCGTGCGAAATCGCGGCCGATGTCGCGGCGAGGCGGACGACTGCAGTCGAGACCGCCAAGGCCGCGCTCGGCCGTATCGAGGCCGCGAAAAGCTTGAACGCGGTGGTCACGATCGATCCCGATCGCACGCTTGCCGACGCCGCGGCGGTCGACGCTCGCCTGCGCGCCGGCGAGCGAATGCCCCTTGCCGGCGTTCCCGTCGTCGTCAAGGACAACATCTGGACCGGCGGCTGGCGCGTGACCCAGGGCTCGCAGCTGTTCGCTGACTTCATAGCGCCGCGCGATGCTATTGCTATCGAGCGGCTGCGCAGAGCCGGGGCGGTCGTCGTCGGCATCGGAGCAACGTCCGAGTTCGCCTGCAAGGGCGTGACGACCTCGCCGCTGTTCGGCCCCACGCGGCATCCCCTCGATCCCGCGTTGACGCCTGGCGGATCATCGGGCGGTCCAGCCGTCGCAGTCGCAGCCGGCCTCGTGCCGCTCGCGATCGGCACCGATGCCGGCGGCTCCAGCCGGAGACCACCGGCCCATGTCGGCATCGCCGGTTTCAAACCGTCTTACGGCGCCATCCCCTATGGGCCAGGCTTTTCCGAACCGTTCTTCGGCCTCTCCGTCATCGCGCCGATCGCTACTGAGGTCGCCGACATCGCACTGGCGTTCGAGGCCATGGCCGGCAGCGATCCGCGCGATCCGGATTCCGCCGTCATCACGCAAGAGGCCGATGACATCGCCGGCTTGCGCATCGCGTTCTCGCCGCGCCTCGGCCTCGACGTCGCCGTTGACGATGTCGTCGCCAACGGACTCGCTTCCGCCGTTGAGCGCCTGTCTGCCGCCGGCATACGCGTCATGCAATGCGATCCCATCTGGCCCCCCGGCGCGACGGAAGAAGCCATCATGCCGCTTCAACATGCGGGCCTCGCCGCGCTCTATGGCGACGCCTTCCGCAAGGACCCGGCGATCTTCGATCCTGATATCGCCAAGCAGATCGAGCGAGGTCTCTCCTGGTCGGGTGCGGAGGTCGCGGCAGCGCTGGTCGCCAGTACCACGATCGCCAATGCCTTCGCGACCTTCTTCACCGAGGTCGACCTGCTGCTGGCGCCCACGGTCCCCTGCGTCGCCTGGCCGCTGAGCCAGCTTGGGCCCGGCATGATCGGCGGCCGCGCGGCGAGCCCGCGTGCGCACGCTGTGTTCACTCCATTCGTCAATCACGCCCGCCTGCCGGCGATCTCGATCCCCTGCGGCACCGATGCGAACAGACTCCCCTTCAGCCTGCAGCTTATCGCCCGGCGCGGCCAGGACCGCACGCTGCTGCGGGCCGCGCAGCAGATCGAGACGATGCTACGGGCATGAATCAGGCCGCAAGGGTCGAGCGCAGGCGCCGCCAGCCGATGTCAGCGTTGATGAGATCGGGATGCGTGGTCATCGAGACCGCGGGCAACTTCCTCGCCGCACAAGTTCGACAGCATCGTCCCCGTCCCACCCTCCCACCAGCGCGCGTTGCAGCAGGTCATCGTGCTCGCCGAGGGAATTGGAGCTGCACTCCAAGTTCCGGTGTTGTCTTGATCGCGACGAACCGCCCGACCACGCAGCTCAAGAACGTGACCGATCTGGGCCGCAACAGTGGCTTATGGCCAGGCGAGTAGAATTAGCTAAGCAATTGCTGAGCGATAGAAATAGACCTATGAGCGAAGTGTCTGTGGCATGCGGCTTCTCGGACCAGAGCCACATGACGAGAATTTTCAGGCGGCTGACAAGAACCGCGCCTGGCGCGTACCGACAGGCTCTTTGATTGTCGCCGACACAGGTTCTTAATTTCTATGGCCTTCAGGAGCGCAGCTGTGCTGCGCAACAAGGACATCAGCAATATTTTCGGGAAGGAACGTGCCATTCCACTCCCAAGCCGCACACGCTTCCGTGGGGCAAGTCACTTCGGCAGGCGTTGCGCAGAGCTTCTCGCGATGAGTTTGGGGGGAAGTACCACGTGCCGAACCTCCGTCGACCCACTTTTGATGGTATCAACGAGCATCCGAGCAGCGATCCGCCCCATTTCCCTATGCTCAATCCGAATAGTAGTCATCGGGGGCGAGACCACATCCATCAGCGGCATGTCATTGTGTCCGACAAGAGAGATGTCGTCCGGGCAGCGCAGTCCCCGCTCCTTCAGTGCATCGAGCACGCCGAGAGCTAGTAGATCGTTGGCGGCTACGATCGCCGTGATACCGCTTTTGGCTTCAAGCAAGACCGCCGCGATTTGAGCGCCCGCCTCGCGGGTGTAACCCTTCGCCTCCTGCACGACTCCATCGAGGCCATGATGGGACATGGCTCGCGCGAAGCCATCCCGTCGCAACGCTCCCGTCGACGTCGACAACGGACCGGCCACATGCGCTATGCGCCGGTGGCCAAGTCCCACGAGATGGTCGACTGCAAGCTGCATTCCGAGATTGTCGTCGGACACAACAGACGACACGCGATCGCGTGCCTCGGATCGGTTGACGAGGATCACCGGAAGACCGCGCCCAATGCAGAAGCCAACCAATTCGTCGTCCTGCGAAACCGTCGCCAGGATGAGGCCGTCAACGCGCTGGCTGAGCAGAGTCTCCACGAACGAAATCTGCTGCGAAGGAGCGTTGCCCGCATCCGCCACGATCGGCGCGTAGCCTTCCGCCGAGAGCGTTTCCGTGATGCCGCCAAGGATCGGCGCGAACACCGGATTGGCGATATCGGGCAGCAGGACGCCAATCAAATCGGATCGGCCGAGGCGCAGGTTCGCCGCCAGACGGTTCGGCTGATAACCGAGCGCTTCCGCTTGCGAGACAATTCGCTTGGCCACGTCCTCGGCAACGAGATGCCGCTTCTTTGGATCGAGCGCACGTTTGCTCCCAGCCACAGGCTTCCGTGAGCCGATTGGCGAGCCATTCGGCCGTCGGGTGCGCGGTCACTCCAAAACACCGGATCTGCCGCCGGCCATGGTCTATGATTAGCAAGCCATAGAGTAGTCGGAACGAGATTGTCGGCACGACGAAGAGGTCCATTGCGACACTGCCATCCGCATGGTTGCGAAGGAACGTCTTCCAGCCCTGCGCGGGAGGGCCCCTCCTCCGCGCCATAGACTTGGCGACGCTGGTCTGGCCGAGCTCGATGCCGAGCTTGAGAAGCTCTCCGTGGATTCTCGGCGCTCCCCACAACGGGTTGGCGATGCTCATCTCGCGGATCAGCCGGCGAATCTCCAACAGTGCAGTTGGTCGGCCGCAGCGGTTCCGCGATTTCCAGCGCCAATACGACCTGAAACCGGCACGGTGCCAACGGATGACGGTATCGGGCTTCACAATCGTCAGCGCCTTGATGGTATTAGGCACCAAACGATACAGCCCAACAAAGATCAGGCGATCCATGGCACTGAAGGCCACTCTCTTCGGCACATGCCGTCGCTGGATGTTAAGTTGATGACGAAGGATCAGGATCTCAGCTTCCAACGAGACCCGCGACCGGAACAATAAGACCAGCACCGACCAGACCAGGCTGTAGGCTTCTCTCATGAGACAGAAGCACTGCGCGATTCGGCCTCACGGGCCAGCTGGATTAGGTTTCCGACAGGGACAGCAAGATGAACGAGCACGTCGCGCAGAACCTGCCAGTCGGCGTCTACGCTGTCGCCGCTGCAAAGGATCAGCGGGAATACTCGCAGCGATGGATCAACTGATCGGCCTTCTCGATGAGCTCGACTGGCACTGTGCGATTACCGCCGATTTCTCGACGCGGAGTACACCCCTTCTTCCGAGAAAGGCGAGTCGTCGAGAATGCGAATGCATCTACGGGATTCGCCCGGAGTCGCTGAGATGCTCCATCACGATCACATTTTGACACACTACTACGACGGCGATTAGGCTGTGGCGACCCGCCGCGGAATCCCATGCTGCCTGTGCTCAGGTGCGAGATCTGCAAACATCTGAGGCACGTGACCTTCGCGCGTGTTGCACCGCCAACGCCCCGCCCGTCTGGCATGCAGCGTAGAGAACGCGCTATGATTAGCGTACGAACCAAGCGGGGATCACGCAATGAGAAACGTCGACATCACGCTGCTACTGACGCTCGATGCGTTGCTGACCGAGGGAAGTGTCACAGCGGCAGCCGACCGCCTGAACCTGAGCGTTCCCGCTACCAGTCGTCGGTTAGCGCATCTTCGCGACCTGACGCATGACGAGCTTTTCGTCCTCGCCGGTCGCAAGCTGGTTCCGACAGCGCGTGCCCTCGACCTGCGCGACCGCGTACAATCGATTCTAGAAGAACTCCACGCTCTCTTCACCCCCAATGTCGTCTCATTCGAGACGTTGAACCGTACGTTCAGCCTGCGCACCAGCGATGGCTTCATTGGCGCATGGTCCGCTGAACTAGCCGCGCGCATTCGTAGGGAAGCGCCGCATGTCAAACTGTGCTTCTACCCGCACTGGGAAGGCGTGGAGGCGCTGCGCGACCGAAGCATCGACCTCGAGATTACCGTTCTGAAGCACACGGGCCCTGAGGTCTTTAAACAGAAGCTGTTCCAGGATCATTATGTCGGCATCGCCGCGGCCGGCCATCCGCTGGCCGCGCAACATCAGGTCTCGCCCAACGACTATGTGCGCTACGGTCACGTGTCAGCGTCGCGCCGCGGACAGGCTCACGGCCCAATCGACCACGCCCTTGCCGCGCTAGGGCTGTCCCGAGACGTCTCGATCGTCGCGCCGGACTTCCAGTCCGCGATCTCAGCTGTGGCCGCCTCCGATCTGCTCGGAGCGGTGCCGGCATCCTTTGCGAAATGGGCTCAGCAAAGCATCCGACTGCATGTCTTTCCCCTGCCTGTCCCGACGCCAGGAATAGAGATATCGCAAGCCTGGCATCCACGCTCGCACGGCGATGTCGCGCACCGATGGCTGAGGAACCATGTCCGGGCGATGTTCACCTAATAGCACGCAGCCTCGGGTAGTGTATTTCCAGCCGGATTGTCATGGCGTAGTGACAAACTCTGGCGGGGAAGCGAGGAGCATTCTCGCCTCCACTTTTCGCTTGGCCTCTCGGTGCGGCGCTCTTAAGCGGCACTGCTCGCACCGCCCCGCCGCACTACTTGCGGAAGGGTCCGAACCTCTCGTCGGCACTGTACTGACGCTCAAGCGGGACGTCCGGCGCCGAGCGGGACTCGTCCCTGCCTAAGAAGGTCAGCTCGAGCAAGACGCCGCTCGGATCATGAACGAAGATTTGCCACACATTGACACCCGGGATCACTTGTGCCCGCCAGTCGCGACCGCTCGCTTGGATGCGGGCAAGATAGTCGTCCCAGCCGGTCAGCAGGAGGCTGACATGATCGACCGCACCAGTGCCGAACGGAACTTTGCCATCGACCAGCGCAGGAGTGCCGGCGTAGACATGGATGATGGCTTCGCCACCCGCGGAGGGAGCTAGCCAAGCGCCCGGAAATGGAAAATCCGGACGGAACACCTTTGTCAGCTTCAGCACCTCGATATAAAATTTATTAGTCGCGTCCAGATCCGCGGTCTTGATTGCGACGTGGAAGAGTCCTTTTACCGCCGAAGCGGACGTCGTCATTGTGTCAGAGCTGCTCATTCGATCGTCTTCCTTCCTACGTACTGCCTTACCACCGACATCCGGCATTGAAACATCATCGCTTGCGAGGGCGCCAAAAACACGGATCTGGCGGTCCTCGTCGTCGTTCACGCGGCCTGGGAGTTGATCCCATTGCCACCCCACAACCAGATCATCCGATCGTAAAATTCCTCGATCGACATTCTGCTGAGAATCGCGTCCCTCACGTCGGCGTGCGGTCCGCAAGGGTGATAGATGTGCTCACCGACAGCGCGTGACAGAATCTGCACGCGCGCCGTTCGCACGGTGCGCCGCTTTTCGTACTCACTGAACGCACGATCGATATCACCGCTCCACGTCTCGAATGCATGCGCCAAGCAGACCGCGTCCTCGAGTGCCTGACATGCTCCTTGGGCAACGTACTGCATCATCGGATGTGCGGCATCGCCTAGCAGCGCGACGCGTCCATCAACCCATTTCGGGGCTGGATCGCGGTCGCCAATGGCCCAAAGTTTAAATTCCGGCGCTAGGGTGAAGATGCCTTTCACGCGCGGATGCGTATGATCAAAGCGAGCGTAAACTTCTTCGTTCGAGATCGGGGCACCGGCGACCGGCCCGGGCGGGGCGTAGCGCTTGTCCGTGCTGACCAGCACCAGATTGATCAGCCGGGTACCCGACAGCGGATAAGTGATGACATGGCACTTCGGACCAGCCCACAGGGTCGTGGTGTCACGTAGCCAGTCGAGGCCTGCCGGAATGTGGTCGCTTGGAATTAGCGCGCGATACGCCGTATGTCCGAGAGCATTCAGTTCGTCACCGATCATCTGCCGGCGAACATTCGACCACATACCATCGGCGGCGACTAGGGCGGCGCCTGTGAATTCGTCGCCCGCCGCGGTTTTCGCCGTGACCTGTGCCCCGCTCTGATCATATCCCGTGACTTCGCAGCCGGTATGCAGTTCGATCAGATAGGATTGCCGCGCAGCAGTTAGCATCACATTGTGCAAGTCGTTTCGATGCATCGTCGCCCACGGGTTGCCGAACCGCTCAACGAATCGATCGGATTTCACAGGCACGTGGAATATTTCGCGCCCCGACACCGCGTCCATCAGGACCAGGCGGCTGACGTAGACGCCCACGTCGCGCGCTGCGTCGCCGACGCCGAGATAGTCGAGGGCACCGAGCGCATTTGGACCGAGCTCGAAACCGGCGCCTATTTCACCGAACTTCGCGGCCTTCTCGAGAACCGTCGTTTTCACCCCCTTGCTCGCCAAGCCCAGGGCGGCCGCAAGCCCGCCAATTCCGCTGCCGGCGATGAGCACAACGGGTTGATCCTTCTTGGCCATTCGTTTCCCCCTGCTACGCCGCTACGTGTCGTAACGGATTGCTTGCCGACTGCTCGGCCTGTGCTTGCGAGAATAGAACGTCGACCGATCCGGTCCATTGCAGCCCTAGGAAGCGATAATTGCGCGCGATGCAATCGACTTGGCCCGCAACATCACCTCATGCTTGGTCGTCGACAGTCCGCCGGCATCACCCCTCAGGAGGCATCTTGACGATGCACGAGACACGGTTTGTTATTCCACCGGCTCAACCGGCCATCTTGGCCATCGACGGGACCCAGTTAGTCTTTCCTGTTCGCCGGATCTGGTGCGTTGGCCGAAACTACCTGGAGCACGTCCGCGAGATGGGGCAGGACGAACGCGCGCCACCATTCTTTTTTGCGAAGCCAGCCGACGCCATCGTGGCGCATGATAGCGTCGTTGCTTACCCACCGCAGACCGCCGATTTCCAGCACGAGGTCGAACTCGTGGTGGCCCTGAAATTGGGCGGGAGGGATATTCCGGTAGCGGCGGCGGCGCGTTGCATCTTCGGTTATGCGGTCGGTATCGATCTCACGCGCCGCGACCTGCAGCTCGAAGCACGCAATCTGGGACGGCCGTGGGAAGCCGGCAAGTCATTCGACGATTCGGCGGCTTGCGGCCCCCTGACGAGAGCGGAAACTGCTGGCGCGATGGCCCGAGGCGCGATTACGCTAAGGGTCAACGGGAGGCTGCGCCAGAGCGGCGATCTCGGACAGATGATCTGGAGCGTCTCCGAGATTATCTCAAAGCTTTCCGAGTTGGTCTCACTCGCCCCGGGTGACGTCATCATGACTGGTACCCCAGCAGGGATCGGTCCACTGTCTCCGGGCGATACAGTTACTTGCGATATCGCCGGCTTAAACCAATTGCGGATCACCATAGCGCCGGCCGCTTGACTTCGCAGCAGCGAGCAGCCCTCTGAGGGGGCGCGATAGTGCGGCCCCGATACCGCACCGATCCTAGTCGCCGCCGAGATAGGCTCTTATCAACACGCGATCGTCGAGAAACGTGTTCACATTGCCGCTCCGCACTATCGCTCCATTTTCCAGCAGATAGGCCCGGTCGGCGATCGCAAAGCTGCGCCTGGCGTTCTGCTCAACCATGAGGACGCCGGTACCGAGATCCGCGATCCGCCGAATGGCCGCAAATAATTCGTCGCTCGCCGCGGGCGACAGGCCGAGCGAAGGTTCATCCAGCAGCAAGATGACGGGACCGGACATTAGCGCTCGGCCGATCGCGACCATCTGCTGCTCGCCGCCGCTCATGGTCTGCACGCTTTGCCGCAGGCGCATCTTCAGTTTCGGAAATAGAGCCAGCACGAGTTCATTCCGGTCTCTGAAGCGAACATGGTCGGTGGCGCTGTAGGCGCCCAGCGTGAGGTTCTCACGCACCGACAAGCTGCCGAAAACGCCACGTCCCTCCGGCACGCAGGCCAGTCCCGCGCCAACGATCTGATGCGGCGCGAGTCGAGTCAGATCTGTCGCGCCGAGCCGAATGTGCGCACCGGTGACGTACCGCACCAAGCCAGCCAAGGCCTTGATCAGAGACGATTTGCCCGCGCCGTTAGCCCCCAGCAGAACAACAACCTCGCCACGATCCACCTTCAAGACAGCCTCGGCGAGGGCCACATGCATGCCATACGAAACCGACAATCCACTGACATCAAGCATCGTGCGACCCTAGATATGAGGTCACTACCCGTGGATCGCTCAGCACGTCGCCAGTCGCCCCTTCCGCGATCTTCACCGCGCTGCTTAGGACGATGCAGCGATCGCACAACGCACGTATCGCGCGCATCACGTGCTCGACCAGAAGAATCGTGAGCCCCTGCGTGCGCAGCGACCGAATGAGCGCGATGCCGTCATCAAGCTCGGTACCGCTCAACCCGGCCAACCACTCATCAAGCAGTAGGACGGACGGATCAAGCGCAAGTGCTCGCGCTAGCTCGAGTCGCTTCAGGTCGATGTAAGTCAGATCGCTGGCGAGAGCGTCTGCTTTCAGTACAAGACCCACGGTGTCAAGCAAGCGCTCGATCCTCTCCACGGCCGCGCGACCGAACGCACCCCCCGGATGAAACGCAAGCGCGGCTGCGACGTTCTGGGCACAAGTGAAGGCGCCGAGCACGCGGACCAGCTGGAACGTCCGGGCGATACCGACCTGAACGATGTCGTGCGCCCGCATTCGGCTGATGTTGGTGGCTTTGTACCAGATCTCGCCGGAGGTCGGGCGAAACGAGCCGGAAATCATGTTAAGCACCGTCGTCTTGCCGGACCCGTTCGGGCCAAGCAGTCCCACGATCTCTCCCTCTTCGATGGTAAAACTTACGTTGTCAACGGCGACGAGCCCGCCGAAAGACTTGGACACGTGGCACAGACCCAGCATGTTGCCCATTAGGCGACCGCCTTCTCTCTCAACGCCAGAACCTGCCCCACCGCGCTGCATGCGGGAACGATGCCGCTCGGCATGACGTAGACGATCAGCAGGTAGATCAATCCGAGGAAGGCGATCAGCTGATCCGGAAACTGTATCGATAGGTACTCAAAGACCAGACAAAGCGATGCAACGCCGATCAACGGCCCGAACAGCAACTGGACGCCACCGAACAATGCCATGATCAGAACTTCGAACGATATCGTTTGACTGAAGGCGATCGCAGGATCGACGTACGTCCAGCGCGGCGCGATGATCGCTCCGGCCGTGGACATGAAGATTGCGCTGAACGCGAACAGGAGCACACGGACCTTCGCAGTGTCGATGCCGATGTGGTTGGCGACGACGAGATCCGCGCCGATGATCCGCAATGCCAGCCCCATCCGCGACCGCCGCAACAGCCAGGCCAAGGCGAGCAGCAGCGCCAGGAGACCCAGAAGCTGGCTGTAGATGTGTGCCGGCGCCACGTCTAGGAAAACGTAGCGACCGACCGAACGGTGCACATTGACCTCGTACCAAGTGACGATCTGGCGGAGCAATTCGGATAGACTAAATGTGAAGATGACGAAGTATACACCCGAAAGGCGTAAGGTCAGCATGCCGGCAAGTATGGCGAGAGTTGCCCCTGAAAGTGCGGCCGCGAGCAAAACGATGGCCCACGGCATACTGCCC
The DNA here is from genome assembly GCF_001908205.1 of Bradyrhizobium sp. NAS80.1. Taxonomy (GTDB): domain Bacteria; phylum Pseudomonadota; class Alphaproteobacteria; order Rhizobiales; family Xanthobacteraceae; genus Bradyrhizobium. Next base: position 17,170 of record NZ_LGHL01000070.1, on the reverse strand, counting down.
CCGAGCAGGGCCGCAGTGTACACACCGACGCCGTAGAATGCCACCGTCGCCAGCGAGACGTACCGAGTCGGTCCGGAGAACATCGCCCATGCTGTTGCCATCACGCCGTACTGGGCGACATTGATCGCGACCGAGAGCGCATAGCCATCTATCAGAATAGGCGGAACGGCGACGGCAGCAATGATGACAGCTGGCGCGCCGCGCCGGATCGCTCCGACGAAGACCGACCTCATTACACCGTCCTTCCGAAAATACCCGCGGGGCGTACGCTGAGCACCACGATGAACAATCCGAAGTTGACCGCAAGCGTCAGACCCGGATCGATGAAGCGGGCGACGATGGTCTCACCGAATCCCAATGTCATTCCGGCCAGCAAGCACCCTGAGATGCTTCCTAGTCCACCCATGACGACCACTAACAGGGCTTTCATGAGAAATTCGGTGGCCATCGAGACACTGAATGGAAGAAACATACTGATGATCACGCCGCTGACTGCGACTACAGCTCCGCCGACTCCAAATACGAGAGCCGAGATGGTCCGCGCGTCGATGCCGGCCAGAACGGCCGTCGCCGGATCTACTTCGACTGCGCGCACCGCTAGACCGAGTCGAGTCCGATTCATTCCAACGTGCAGAAGGAGTGTGAGGGCAAGTGCGACCAAGATCACGACCAGCCGGTTCGCCTCCACCGGAGTACCCGCGATATAAACCGGATGCGACAGGTATGAATAGCTGTAGAAATTTCCGCCGAAGATCCACAGCAGCGCACCCTCGATCACGAACATAAGTCCGAACGTCGCCAAGAGACTGTCGATGTCGAGCTGCGGGCCGGCCCTTGTGCGCCGAACCAGCGGGAGCAGCAACAGGGAATACAACGCCCAGCCGAGCCCGAACCCGAGCGGAAGGCTGAAGAGCAGCGCAACTATGGGTGATATCCCGAGCTGGACCTTCGCAACATAGGCACCGAACGCAGCGGCGATCACGAAGATACCGTAGGCGAGATTGAGAATTCGAGCCACGCCGTACTGCAGCGTCAATCCCATCGCCAGCAGGGCGTAGAGACCACCGAGCGCCAAACCCGCAAACATTAACTCCATTTCGGGTTCTCTCCCAAGACTGCCGACTTGATTGCAATAGATTCACGGGCGACGCATGCAGCCCGCTGTGTGGCCGATGCTGCGTCAAAAGCTATTTCCAGGCCGGCTTCGGGATGACTGGTTTGTTGGCACCATTAACATCGGCCGGCGCAATACCCTTGAACTCGCCATCCTGCCACTGTCCCACCAGCCAGCGCTTCGCAAGCTGCTGGTCGCCAAGAGTGACGTCGCCGAAGATTGTGGCGAAGTGCGCGGTCTTCATATCCTGAATGATGGCCGAGCGATCGATCGACCCGACGTGCTCGATCGCCTGCTGAAGCACCTGCAGACCAACATAGACCACCGGCGCCGCAAAGCGATCGGTATCCCCTCCGCTGGTCTCGTTGATCCGCCTGAAGTACCGCTGAATTTCGGAGTTGTCGGCATCGATTCCGCCTGGCCCCATCACTCCGTCAATATTGTGTCCGAAGCGCTGTCTGTAGGCCGGGTACTGCGTTCCGACGCCAGTATAGAATACTTTGGGGTTGAAGCCAGCAATGATCGCCTGGTCGGTCACGAGCAAGGTGTCGGGCGGATAGGAAAAGCATAGAAAAATGTCCGGGGCACGATCCTTGATCTCGCTGAGGATCGGAACCATGTCGCGTATGCCGACCGGATAGCTCTTGTCGTAGACCAGATCGAAGCCATACCTCGCCATCAGCTTCCTGGCGGCCATGGAAAGGTCAACGCCAAAAGCATCGGCGGCATAGATCATGGCCACCTTGTTACCGAGCTCCCCGGACTTACGCTCTTGCTCCAACAGGGTGAGCAAGCCCTCGCCATATTGCGAGCCGGTTCCGATGAAGAAGAAGGCGTTTGGCCAGCGCTTGACTAGCTCAGGGGCCAGATCCGTTGTGGCCGTTACGCCGAGAAAGGGATATCCGTACTTCGCTAGCGTCGGTGCGACTGCCAGGTTGAGCGCCGTCCCCAGTGGTGGCAAGACGATGTCCACCTTATCTTGAGTGATGAGACGCTCAATCGCGCGGACAGCTTCTTCCGAGTTGGAGCGGTCGTCATACTCAACGACCTCGACGAGCGCCCGCCTGCCATTCTTGAGAGACAATCCGCCAGCGGCATTGATGTCGTTGACCCACATTCGGTAGTTCGGCAGCAAGCTTGTGGCAACGGCGATTGAGTTAGACCCCGTCTTTGAGATCGCCCAGCCGACTCTGATCTTGTTCTCGGCCCCTTGGCCACTAGAGCCGGAAAAGCCCGCGATCGCGAACGATATCGCGAGCAGAAGCGCCGTCCGTTTCAACGCATGTCCTCCCACGTTTATGGTGCTGCCTGTGCTGACCGGCCCGAGGGCAACCCAAGCCGCATCGGCATGGCCGCTACTGTTCTGCGGAACGATAAGTTGACTGACCACGGGGTGTCGATTGCAAAAGCCGCAAATGATTGTTGCTTCGTTTGACAGGCTGTGGAACGGTCGAAGGTGATCAGCGCGGATAGTCGTAGCGCCGATGCGGCGATAGATGTGGATCGCGATCGGCGGGAGCAGAATGTACAATGCGGCGCGGTATAGACCGCAGCCATGGCGAACGATATCAATCTAGTCCGCATCGAGCCGCCCGTCCGAGGCGGCGAAAGCAAACGCCCTCATCGCGAGCGCCGCGGTCTCCGCCTTGAGCCGCCGTGGCAGTGCTCTGGGGTAGATGCCGAAGCGCCTCGCAATGGCAAGCTGCAGCATGAGGCAGAAATCGGCCAGCGTCGGCGTCTCACCACGCAGGCCTACCTGCCATGAACCCTCGTAGAGCCGCGCATTGAGAGAATTCGATAACTTGCATCGAGGCTTGGTACTTCTCCGTGCGCTCCGCTCCCGCAAGATTGCGTTTGACGCAAATTTAACTTTCAACAATTGCACTTCCCGACATCCCTGGCCGAGCGGCAAATAGCCGTGACAAGATTCAACGATGCGGACATCAGGCTCTTCCTGCTGGGAAAGAGCCAGCGCGGCGGGCGCGCTGTTTTACCACCCACGCATTGCCGAAAGCATCATCGATCAAATCTGGAGAAACGACATGAAGGATATTCCTTACGAAGATCTGATTGAGGCAGCCGCGGGCTGCCGCATCCTCCACGCCGAAGGCCACGCCGATATGACCCTTGGCCATCTCTCGCTTCGAGACCCGCAGGATCGCGGCGTGTGGATGAAGAGATCAGGCATTGGACTGGGAGAGGTCGATGGACCGGAAGATTTCGTTCTAATCGATTTCGATGGCCGGCGCGTCGCCGGAGAGGGACGGATTCACAAGGAATGGCCGATCCACACAGAGGTCCTGCGCGCTCGGCCAGACGTCAACGCAGTTGGCCACAGCCATCCTTTCTACGCGACCCTGTTTTCGTCCATGGACGTCGAGCTAGAGGCGGTGACAAACGAGGCGGCATTTCTGGGAAACGAAGTCGCACGTTTCGATGAGACTCGAGGTCTGATCGATACCCAAGAGCTTGGAGCGAGCCTCGCGGCAGCGCTCGGTGGCACCTCGACGCTTCTGCTGCGCAATCATGGGGTTCTCTTCGCCGGCGCCACTATCCCGGAAGCGACCTTGATGGGCGTTTTCTTGGAACGCGCTTGCCGGTCGCAGATGGAATTGCTCAAGACCCACCAAAGGTATGTCGCTACGCCCAGGTCGGAGCTTGCCGCCAAGAGGGAGCAGATTTTGGATCCCAATCTCGTGGAGAACTTCTGGTCATTTTACAAACGCAAAGCGGACGGTCTCCGGCGCCGTTCAGCAGAAGGGCAAACCTTCCCCGGATAATCCATTTTTCATACAGCAACCACGAAGCGCTTTGCTCGCGGTCGCTTGATGATGCAGTCGCAGCGAGAACAAAATTGGCGAACAATCTCAGCAAAGATCGCTTTCTGCGAACCGTCGAGGTGACGCAGGTGATCGACCTCACTCCACGAATGCGCCGGATTGTGGTATCCGGCGAAAGCCTGCGAACCTTCGAAACCGACCGACCGGGACAATGGGTCAAGGTCTTCGTGCCCGTGCCTGGCCGCGCAGAGCCGGAGGGACGCCCCTATACCATCCGGCGCTTCGATCGATCGAACGCTCGCTTGGAGATTGACTTCGTCCGACATGGCGACGGACCTCTTGCTACCTGGGCCGAACAGGCACAGGTCGGCATGCACGCGCAACTTGGAGCTCCGCAGAGCCAATTTCGCGTTTCCGACGATGCGCCGCGGCTGGTTTTGGCTGGTGATGAAACCGCCCTTCCAGCAATCCTCGCAATTCTGGAAAGCCGTCCGAAGCTGCCACGCATTGAAGCCCTTCTGGAAGTCCAGGACTCCCGCGAAGAGCAAGCTACTCCTGACTTGCCAGACCTTGTTGTCAATTGGATCCATCGCGGTGAAACGGGACAACCTGGGTTGGAGTTAGAGAGACGGATACGCTCCCTGGACTGGTCTTGCTGGCTCGGACAAATCTTCCTCGCGGCAGAGGGTAACGTCGTCCGACGGCTGCGAACGTTTCTGACTAGTGGTTGTGGAATTTCCCGAGCAGCAATGCACACGTCTGGCTACTGGAAACTTGGAACGCCATCCGAGCGCGAGTCAGACAGCGACTATTGAGACGAATTGCTTTGAGCAAAAAAAACTTATGGTACCTGTTACCAAGCAAGAAGCCGGGAAAAGTGATGCCGACATGGAATTAAATCGTATTCTGAACGAAAAGCATGACACCTATCGGCTCTCAAATGAAGCCTGGCAGACCTCTGCTGCGCTTGAACCATCCTGTTGTACTTATCTTGCTCTTTTCGATAAATCGAACAGCGCACCCACGCTAATCTCGATCTATCCAGCAAACTGGTCCGCATACTATTTACGACGCCGTAATGAGCGGTTCGATCCTGCGAATGTTCAGGCGATAAGTGATCCTCAAGCTTTCGATGGGTTCTTGGAGGAGTCGCGCCGCTAAGTTCGCCCCCGTTTCGGAGACGATTTGGGAACACTCCAACGCAGATAGAAACACTCCTGGACGCTGAGAAGCCAGAATGCGTCGCACTTTTCAGGTTTTCGTTGACGGGCTGATCGAGAGCAGTAGTCCGCAGGACCTCAGACAGGCTATGGCCGAAGCGGCCTCAGCCCTCAACCTCTGCTCCTTCGCCTATCTTGCGCTGCCGCGAGCACCAAGCGCTAGAGCGCTACCACCCCCCGCATGGATTGTTCGCTCTGACCCGCGGAGCTTCGTGAAGGCGCGATGAGGGCGCAAACCTGTGACGATTGACGTCAACGCACCCATTGCCGGCATATCTTCCCTGCCCTTTAGAATTCTGTCATGCGCGACGCCAAACACCGCCCTGTCCCACTTCTCAATCCCTGCCCACGTTGGCCGTCACTGGATCTTTCTTGACCTCCCGGCGCACACCGTCGTGCACACGCCGCCCTCTCCGTCAACCCTCAAGAACTTCGCTGCCCGCAGCGCGACACGATGCGTCCGCCTGCTCGGAGAACGAGATAATGGACCAGCCACGAGTATTCCGCATCCAACCGGTTGATCTGAGGCAACTCGGGTTTGCAGTCGCAGCCGCAGATTACGGGAGTATTCGGCAAGCCGCCGAGTTGCTTTCCATTCGACACTCAATCCTGAGCCGATCAATTCGCCAGCTTGAGGATCGGATCGGCGTTACCGTATTCGAGCGCTCAGGCGGAGGGGTGAAGCCAACGCCGGCCGGGCGAAGAGTTCTGAGGATGGCTAGGCTAATTTTGGAGCAGGTCGACGTGCTGGTCGCAACAGCAAAGTCGAATGGCCGGGGCGAAGCCGGCCACTTGTCGATCGGCTTTTGTACCTCCATTTCCGCGGGAAACCTGCGAGCCACGCTGATAGAATTCAAAAGCCGATTTCCCTTGATAGAATTCGCAACGATCGAGCGGTCGCGAACAAGGCTGGCGACTGCACTGCGAAACGGCACGGTCGATATTCTGGTCGTAACTGGGGAGGCGCCCCTATCCGACAGTAAGGTCCGCCCCCTCTGGAGTGAGCGTATCCTGATCTCCTTGGCGGAAGATCATCCATTGGCCGCTCGAAGCACGATCTATTGGACGGACCTCCGGAACGAGACCATTCTATTGAGCCAGCACGATCCCGGACGCGAATTCGAGGATCTCCTGATTTCAAAGCTTGTTTCTCCTGGAGATCGCCCCAGGATCGAGCGCCACGACGTCAGCCGAAGCATCATTAAAAGCCTCGTTAGCATGAAGCTTGGGATTAGCTTAGTCCTGGAATCAGATATTGGTGCAAGCTTCGCCGGGCTAGTCTATCGCGAATTGCGCGATGGGAGCGGGTCGACACGGTTTGATTTTTCGGCGCATTGGCGGCGCGATAACGACAATCCAGCCTTGGAAGGCTTTCTCAAACTCTTGACGGAACGCTATCCTTCGCTAGCGTCGGGTGATTGAGACGCATGACGCCGCTTCGAAAAGGCACGATCCGTGGCCATGAATCGCGCGAGCATGGGCGCGATCAACTTTCCAGGGTCTACGGCTTGACCTGTCTGTCGCGCCAATGCTTCGGCGTAAGCGACGAGATCTCTATGGACCGCCGCGGGTAACTCGGTATTCACCTTTACCGGTTTGTCGTCTTGAAGCGCCGCGATTTTCAGCTTTGCCATCTGTTAGTCATCCTCTGTACGGCTCAAGGACGAGATCACGATTGACGATCACTCGCACCGGGAAGCCCGGCCGCACTGTCAGTGTTGGTTGGATGTTCAGACTACGCCGGACGAGCTGTTGACCGACCTGGTTGGCGGAATCGCCTGCCTCGCGGCGTAAAGCTTGGATCAGTGCGCCGTTCGTATTGTTTATGTCGCTTCCCGAATTCACCTCGGTCCCGATTGCGAGCAGCGTCGAGAGCGCCGCCGCTCCCAGCAATTCCTTCCAGTGGTTGTCGACCTCATCCTCAAGGCCGGAATAGCCCGCGGCATCGGCTCCCGGCTGTCGCTCGAGCACAATGGAGCGACCGTTGGGCATAAATAACCTGGTCCAAACTAGCAGCACTCGTGATTGCCCGAACGCGACCTGGCTGTCGTAGGTCCCGATAAGTCGCGCACCCTGAGGCACTAACAAGAACCGACCAGTGGGCGTGTCGTATACGTTTTCTGTCACCTGCGCGGTGATCTGACCTGGAAGGTCCGATCTGATCCCAGTTATCAGGGCACCTGGAATGACGGTGCCGGCCTGCACGAGATACGGTGAAGCCGGCCGGATGATACGGTCAGGACTTGCCGTGCGGCGATCCACAGATGCGTTCACGAAGGCAAGCTTCCTGTCCTGACCGTTCTGCGCAAATCCGTCGTCGCTAGTGCTCAGTGGGCTCGGTGGCACGCCGCGGTCGCTCCCCAGAGCCGTAGCGTCAGGCGGACGCACCTCTCGCCCATTGGTCGAAGCGAACAAATGGCTGATACGGGCTGCTTCGGTCTCTTGGTCCCGGCGCTGCTGGTCCGGATCAGCGCCGATCGTCTGCGACTGACCCTGAGCAGCAAGGATCGGTCGACCAAGGTCCCCGGGGAGCGGCGGACCAAGCTGCGGGATCGCCTGGCGTGGAATCCCAGCGTAGTCCTTTGGCAGCGTCGTAATGCCGTCGGCAACATTGTGATGGTCAGTGCTGTAAAGCTCATCGGCCACCTGCTTTCGGGGACGATTGTTCTGCAGCGACCACAGCACGGCCCCGCCGATGAGAAGCAGGGCGATCGCGCTCACTCCAGCCAGGACTTTCCGTGACAACCGTGTCACGCGCGGATGCTCGGCTCTCAAGCGAAAGCTTCTGGACTGCTCCTCTTGTTTCTCTGGCGGAATCGCTTGCTCGTGATCGTTTCCATTCCGGATATTCATGACGACGGCCTCCCGTCAGTCCTGACAATCCTGACCTTCTGCTGGTGCTCCCTGCCGAGCCGGAGTTCGGCGGCCGCAAACAGCCGATCGACGATCAACACGTTACCGTAGGCGCGATAATTGACGAGCTCGGTCTTGCCGTCAGGGCCGATGACGAAGAGCGGAGGCATCTCACCTTGCACGATCCCCTGCGGAAATTCGACATAGACCTTACGGCCATCGTCATATGCGGCAAGCGGCCGCCACGGTGGGCTGTCCCCTTCAATCGCGTAGCGAGAGATACGCTGCGCCGGATTCGGAATAACGGGTCTGAGAGTGACCGAACGCGATCGTTCGCGTACTGTTTCCGGATAGTACCAGGCAACAGATGGCATGTATGGGCGCTCGCGGGAACGGAGCTCGATCAGGTAGGTACGCCGGTCGGTATTGACGACAAGATTGGTCTCGACCGATGCGCGAGTCGGCTTGACCAGGATATGGACGCGTCGCGTGTCACCAGTCCCACTCTCGGTATCGCCCACGACCCAGCGCACGGTGTCGCCGGCCGCGATCGGCCCTGATCCGGTCAACTGCTCCCCTTCCTCGAGTGCGATATCCGTGATCTGCCCCGGTGCGGCGTAAACCTGGTACAGCGCCCCTGGGCTATAGGCGTAGATCTGAGCTGCGTTAAAATACCCCCGCTTGCGCGGTTCGACGCGGGCTGCACTGTTTGCCGTCTCAACTCGGCTCACGGGCTCGGGCTCTTCCTTCCCTCCCGACTTACCGCCCAGAGCCGGCTTCCAGAGCGGCGGAGCGTGAAGCGGTGGCGACCTATCGTCCAGAGGCGCTGGAGGCGTCGGCAGCGCAGGGACTTCCGCGTCATAGCTGATCTCCGGCGGAATGTAGGTCGCGCACCCACCGAGCGCCGAAGAACAAAGCAGGAGCGCGGACAGAAATGCTCGCTTCGCGGTCACGAACTCGGACCAAATCGAATTAAGCCTGCTGTGCGGGATGGGGCGCTTAGAATGAACGTCAGGCGGCGTCTTGGTCACTGACCCAACTCCTTTGACCAGTTGATGGCGCGGACGTAGACGCCAAGGGGATTCTTGCGCAGACGTTCGGCGTCGCGCGGCGTCTCGATCACGATCGTGAGAATTGCTGTCCAGCGCTCGGTCGAGCTCAACGAACCGTTGTCGTAGGCGCGCTGCGTCCAGGCCACCCGAAAGCTTTCTGAAGACGCGCGAATGACGCTCGAGACGTCGACAGAGACTTGCGCCTTGCCCAACCTGGCAAAGGGGTCATTGTTGCGCGCGTAGTCGTTGAGCGCCGCCGCCCCGCGATCGGTCGTAAAATCATAGGCCCGAAGCCAGTTCTGGCGCAGAACGATGCCGTCAGCCGGCAGACCTCTGACATCCTCGATAAAGCGCGCCAGATGGTAGGCGATCTGAGCGTCAGTGGGTTGATAGTCGAAGTTAGCCGGCGCCACCCTCTGGGCCTGGCCGAGATGATCCACTTCGACCACCCAGGGCGTGATCGATCCCTGGCTCGAATGCCAGACAAGCCCTCCGGCGAGACCGGCTGATAGCATGAGGCAGCCAAATGCCATCATGCGCCAGTTCTTCGCTTGCACGCGTGCCGATCCAATGCGCTCGTCCCAAACCTGCGCTGCCTTTTGATAAGGTGTGACCGGTTCGGGCATGCGCCCATAGTGAACGGAAGGTCGTTTGAACATCGATGATTGCCCCCTAGATCAAGTGATCAGTTTCAAGTCGCGCGGCGTCGGGATTTGAGGCGCTGCCCACGGCGTGTGGCGAAAGCGCATTGGCTGCGTGTCAGCGCTCTCCTTCGGACAAGTCCACGGAAGTGCCGCTGCCGCCGTGATCGCCTGAACGGACCGCGTGACCGGCTACTGAGGCACCATGCCGAATGGTCTGGACGCGTTTTATGCGGCGTGCCCAATCGGGCTGCCCCACAGCCGAAGTGCTCATGGCTTGCTCGCCCGCTTGCCCACCTCCGCCCACCGCAGCCGCTGCGCGACGCAACGGGCTCATGGCAGCCGAGCTACCGGCCTCCGCGACGCCAGCAAGGCCGCCACTTCGATAGGCCGCGGGTGCTCCGCTCAAGACGGCCCCGCCACCACGCGCCGCGGCTGCCATCGTTCCCCCCAGCGAGACTAGCACCACTGGTGGCAAGACCTGCGCCTGCCGCAACAACGCCGCCAGCGGCTAGGCCTGTTCCAATCGCGGCACCGGCGCCGAGCTGTGGTCCGCCGGACACCAGACCGTTTGCTATTCCGGGACCGAAGATTCCGAGGCCCAATAGCGAGAGCGCCGCAAGGACCAGCGTCATCGCGTCCTCGATGGTCGGCTGACCGCCAGCTAAGCCAGAGGTGAACTGCGAGAACAGGGTCGATCCGATGCCGACGATGACGGCCAGAACCAAAACCTTGATCCCTGACGATATGACGTTGCCCAGGACCCGCTCCGCCGCAAAAGCGGTCTTGCCAAACAGGCCAAAAGGAATAAGCACGAAGCCGGCTAGCGTCGTCAGCTTGAACTCGATGAGGGTGACGAAAAGCTGGATCGCCAAAATAAAAAAGGCGAGCAGCACCACGACCCACGCGAACAGGAGAACGACGATCTGGACGAAATTCTCGAAGAAACTGATGTAGCCCATCAGGCTGGAGATGGAATCGAGCAACGGCCGGCCGGCGTCGAGTCCGACCTGAGCGATCTTTCCCGGTCGCAGGAAATCTGATGCGGATAGGCTCGCGCCGGATGCTTTCAGCCCAAGACCGGCAAAGCTCTCGAAGACGATGCGCGCCAAGCTATTCCAGTTGCCGATGAGGTAGGCAAAGACGCCCACAAAGAGTGTCTTCTTGACGAGACGCGCGATGATGTCCTCGTCCGTTCCCCAACTCCAGAACAATGCGGCGAGCGTGATGTCGATCGCCGCAAGCGTCGTTGCCAGGTATCCAACGTCGCTACCGAGCAGCCCGAAGCCGTTGTCGATATAACGCGTGAACGTTTCCAGGAACTGGTCGATAATCCCGGTACCCGTCATGGCTTGCTCGCCTCAGGCGTCGCCGGTAGCGGATATCCTGGCGGGACCCGGCTCTGATCCTTTGGGAGGGGCGTCGAACCAGCTGCATCATCGTGGCCGGAAGCCGCGACACCGTCCTTCTTGCCAAAGAAGCGGCGCCTGTTTTCGGCCCAAACCTGCTTGCAGTGCTGATAACCGTCCGTTTCCTCCGAATTGACGCGGCGGCAGCGTGCGAGGTCGGAGCTGGTTGCACCTGTAGTCTGCACTCTTTGCGGCGGCGGGGTCTCTTCTCCACCACGAAGCTGAATCGTGCAGGCTGTAACCACAAATACGCCGACTGTCGTGAGCAACGACAATGCCTTGAATGCCCTTACATCGGTCATTAGTGGAACATCCTCACGTCTTGGGATTGATAGCCCTGCCCCGGTGTCAGAAACCGTCGGAGCTGTTCTCGACCCTGATCTTGGGCCGCGGCGCGCTGCGCCGCTTCAAGGCTCTGCGCCCTGCCCTGTGCCGTCACGACTGCAGTGAGGTCGGCGAGCTGCTGCGCGTTCAGCGCGAGAATCTGATTACCGGCCTGCGTTGCCTGCAAGGCACCGCTGGCGCCTTGGCTTGATGTTACGAGCGCGGACGTTTGGATGCGATTGGTATCGAGGTTGCCAACGATGCCAGCCTGAACCCGGAGCGCGTCTTGCGTTGCCGCATAAGTGTTTTGCCACCGCGATTGAGCGTTGGTGACCAACACCTGGCTCGATTGACTGCCGGTGACCGGCGCATAGCTGGTCGAGAATGCACGGTCGATCTGCTGGACGTCGTAGGCGATGCGCTGCGCCTGGGCCAGCAATTGCTGGGTCCGCTGGATCGATGATTGCAGTTGCTGCAGCGACGAATACGGCAGGCTTGCCAAGTTCTTCGCCTGATTGATCAGCATCTGCGCCTCGTTCTGCAACGAGGTGATCTGGTTGTTGATCTGCTGGAGCTCCCGCGCAGCGGTGAGGACGTTCTGAACGTAGTTGTTGGGATCAAAGACGATCAGCGCCCGTGCGGGCACCGTAACGCCAAGCACCAGCGCGATGGTGCCGGCAGCCACCAATAGGCCAAGACGCCTCATAGCGATTTCTCCAGATTGACGAGATTGGGGATCAGGTCGGTGGCCCAGGCAAGGCCGCGGTGCTGGAGCCAGGCCGGCACGAAGCCGTCAGGTCCATGTTCGGCGAGGAGCTGCTCAATGGCAGCTTGGTCTGTCTTGGACGAGGCTGCGGTGAATGCGAGCGCGACCTCACCAAGGCCGAGTTCGAACATCCGGTTGCCGCGACGGGATTGGCAGTAGTAGTCGCGCTTCGGCGTGGCCCGGCTCAGAAGCTCGATCTGGCGGTCATTGAGGCCGAAGCGGCGGTAGATGGCAGTGATCTGCGGCTCGATCGCCCGTTCATTCGGCAGCAACAGGCGTGTTGGGCAGCTTTCGATGATCGCCGGCGCGATTGCGGAGCCATCGATGTCCGAAAGCGATTGGGTGGCGAAGATGACGGACGCATTCTTCTTCCGGAGCGTCTTCAGCCATTCCCGGAGCTGGCCGGCAAAATCCTCGTCGTCGAGGGCAAGCCAGCCTTCATCAACAATCAGGAGGGTCGGCCGGCCGTCGAGCCGATCCCCGATACGATGGAAGAGGTACGCCAGCACAGCCGGGGCCGCGCTCGTTCCGATCAGCCCTTCGGTCTCGAACGCCTGGACCGAGGCCTCGCCAAGACGCTCGAATTCAGCGTCAAGCAGGCGTCCGGAGGGGCCACCCAGGCAATAGGGTTGCAGGGCACGTTTCAGGGAGTTCGATTGCAGCAGAACTGACAGGCCGGTCAGGGTGCGTTCCTGCATCGGCGCCGAGGCGAGAGACGTCAGGGCGGACCACAGATGATCCTTGACGTCCGGGGTGATCTCGACCTTTTCCCGCGCCAGGATCGCGCCGATCCATTCCGTGGCCCATCCTCGTTCGGAAGCGTCGTCGATCCAGGCCAGCGGCTGCAACGCAACGGGTTGCTCACCTCCGTCAGACAATGCACCGCCGAGATCATGCCAGTCGCCGCCCATGGCGAGCGCAGCCGCCCGGATCGAACCGCCAAAATCGAACGCAAAGACCTGAGCGTTCGGGTAGCGGCGGAACTGCAGCGCCATCAGCGCAAGCAAAACGGACTTACCGGCCCCCGTCGGTCCCACCACCAGCGTATGGCCGACGTCGCCAACGTGGAGCGAAAATCGGAACGGGGTGGATCCCTCGGTCTTGCCAAACAGGAGCGGCGGACCCTTGAAGTGCAGATCCCTCGCCTCGCCCGCCCATACGGCCGACATCGGGATCATATGGGCGAGGTTGAGGGTCGAAACCGGTGGCTGTCGCACGTTGGCGTAGACGTGCCCGGGCAAGCTGCCGAGCCAGGCTTCGACAGCGTTCACCCTCTCGATCATGCAAGTGAAATCACGGCCCTGGATGACCTTCTCGACCAGCCGCAGCTTTTCATCGGCTGCAATAGGATCGCGGTCCCAGACGGTGATGGTCGCCGTGACAAAGGCTTGTCCGATCTGATCGGACCCCAGTTCCTGCAATGCCGCGTCGGCGTCTATCGCCTTGTTGTGGGCGTCGGCATCGAGCAGCGTCGACGCCTCGTTGGTCATGACCTCCTTGAGTATGGCGCCGATGGACTTTCGCTTCGCGAACCACTGCCGGCGAATCCTGGTCAGCAGCTTCGTGGCATCGGTCTTGTCGAGCATGATCGCGCGGGTCGACCAGCGATACGAGAATGCCAGGCGATTCAGGTCGTCCAGAATTCCCGGCGTCGTCGTGCCCGGAAAGCCGACAATCGTGAGAACTCGCACATTGGCTGAACCCAGCATCGGCTCGAGTCCGCCCGTCAGCGGCTGATCGGCCAACAGCGCATCGATGTACATCGGAATTTCTGGCACCCGAACGCGATGACGCTTGGTCGAGATCGTCGAATGCAGATAAGTCAGCGTGTCCTGATCATCGAGCCAGGCGCATTCCGGCATGAACCCTTCAAGGAGCCCGAGCACGCGGTTGGTTTGGTCGACAAACCCACGCAGCACCTCCCGGGCATCTGCTCCAACGGTGCGGTCGCGACCTTCATAGAGCAATCGCTCCGCCTTAGCCGCTCCCTCCTCCGGAGGCAGATAGAGGAAGGTCAGGAAGTAGCTGGACTCGTAATGGGCACCCGCCTCTTCGAACTGAGCCCTGCGTTCCGCGTCAACCAGCGCGGACGCGACATCCGGAAACGTGTTCGGCGGGTAAGCACCCGCAAAATGGCGTTGCGCTTCAACGAACACCGCCCAACCAGATCCCAGACGACGCACGGCGTTGTTCAGACGGCCGGCGACGGCAACAAGTTCAGCCGGCACTGCGCTATCGAGGTCGGGGCCGCGGAATTTCGCAGTCCGTTGGAACGAGCCGTCCTTGTTCAGGATGATTCCTTCGTCGACCAGCGCTGCCCAAGGCAGGAAGTCGGCGAGACGCGCGTTGGAATGACGATATTCGGCAAGGTTCATCATGGCAGAGGGCTCAGGCGCTGAGATGACCGGGAATGCGCAGATGTCGGCGCACCACATCGACAAAGGCAGGATCGCGCTTGGCGGCCCAGACGGCGGCCATGTGGCCGATGAACCAGAGGACGAGACCCGCGATCCAGAGCCGCAGTCCAAGACCAAGGGCCGCGGCAAGCGTGCCGTTGACGATCGCGACCGAGCGCGGTGCGCCGCCCATCAAGATTTGTTCGGTGAGTGCTCGGTGAACGGGCACGACAAAGCCTGCGACCTGCTCATCCATCAGATCACCACGCCGCCGCCGAAGGAGAAGAACGACAGGAAGAAGCTTGAGGCCGCGAATGCGATCGACAGACCAAACACGATCTGGATCAGTCTGCGGAAACCACCTGACGAATCGCCGAAAGCGAGCGTGAGCCCGGTTACGACGATGATGATGACAGCGATGATCTTGGCGACGGGGCCTTCGACCGATTGCAGGATCTGATTGAGTGGCTGCTCCCACGGCATATTTGAGCCAGCAGCCCATGCCGGCGCCGACGCCAAAACAACCGTACCGAAGGCGGCCAGTGAACTGGCATCTCGAAGAAAGCGAAATTGCTGACGCATGTCAGTCTCCTGCTGATGAAAGGTTGTAGTCGCCCGCGTCACCAAGCCCCATGACGGCGGCGAGCTCAGCTAGGCGGCGATCGGCGCCGCGGCCCGCAAGGACGGCGACGAGGTTGATCGTCTCGGCGATCAGGGCGCGAGGAACCGTGATGACCGCTTCCTGGATGAGCTGCTCAAGCCGCCGCAGAGCGCCGAGCGCGCTGCCCGCGTGAATGGTCCCGATGCCGCCTGGGTGACCGGTGCCCCAGGCCTTGAGCAAATCGAGTGCTTCGGCACCGCGGACCTCGCCGACGGGAATGCGATCCGGACGCAGTCGCAGCGAGGAGCGGACAAGATCCGAAAGCGTCGCCACGCCATCTTTGGTCCGCAAAGCTACAAGATTGGGCGCCGTGCACTGAAGTTCGCGTGTATCTTCGATCAGCACGACCCGATCGGTGGTCTTCGCCACCTCCGCCAGTAGCGCATTCGTCAACGTTGTCTTTCCGGTCGATGTGCCACCGGCGACGAGGATGTTCTTACGAGCGGCGACCGCACCCTTAAGGATCTTGGCCTGCTCTGAATTCATGATGCCCTTGGCGACGTAGTCGTCGAGCGTAAACACGGCGACGGCGGGCTTGCGGATGGCAAAGGTCGGTGCTGCAACGACCGGGGGGCAAGAGACCTTCGAAGCGCTCGCCGGTCCCAGGCAGTTCGGCCGAGACCCGTGGCGCGCCGGCATGCACCTCCGCGCCGACATGGTGCGCCACCAGGCGCACGATGCGCTCACCATCCGCCGCGGACAGAGTTTCGCCAGTGTCAGTCAAACCACTCGACAACCGGTCGACCCACAACCGCCCATCTGGGTTGAGCATCACCTCAATGATCGCTTCATCTTCGAGGTAGCCGGCAATCGCTGTGCCAAGCGCGCTACGCAGCATTCGCGCACCGCGCGAATTTGCCTCCGATTGAAAGGAATGGATTGCCACCCGCCGCCCCCACAGAATGAGGACGCCCAAAGGCGCCCTCAGCTGGGGATGATTAGAAAAGCCACCAAACGATCCAGCGCAACAAGTGCTTTCGGTGATCGTAGAGCGGCGTAGAAAAGGAAAGACTGAGAATAGACATCTCGTCTACTCGACCGCGTCTGTTTCCCAGTGGACTGAGATCGGAGACCCAGGCCCGGAGGGCGTAACGCCTTCGGCGTTATCTGCGCGAAAAAAAAGCGACTCGCCCGTTCCTGAAATACAAGACAGCGGCGACTGAGCAGTAGCTGATTCTTAAGACGCGCAATTGGTCGATGCGATTGCAGTTGACTACGGACTTCCAGCTGTCTTGGGAAATCCTTCACTGGCTCAGTTGCCGAACGAAAACGAAGTTCTGTGACTGCAAGATGAAGCTCCCGCTCCGCAGGCTGTCGCGCTAGCCCGTGACCTTGCCCCCAAGTTTTATCCAGTCCTGAGTTCGCTCTGGCTGGTGGATTTACCCGAATGGGCGGTGGTAGCGACGGGAGCTGGTGCGGAGCCATCGGCATAGCGCAGCGCCAGATCCCGTCGCGGGTTGCAGGTGAAGGCGAACTCGGATGGTGTTTTCCATCCGAGTTGCGAGTGGGGTCGCGTATCGTTGTAGTCGGCCCGCCAATGTCCGAGTTCGACCCTGGCCTGGGCCAGCGAAGTGAACAGCGTCTCGTTCAACAATTCGTCTCGGAGGCGGCCATTGAAGCTTTCGATGAAGGCATTCTGCGTCGGCTTGCCGGGTGCGATGTAATGCCAGGCGACGCGGCTCTGATCGGCCCATGTCAGGATGGCGTTGCTGGTCAATTCGGTGCCGTTGTCGCTGACCACCATTTTGGGCTTGCCGCGCTCGATTATCAGCCGGTCAAGCTCCCGAGCCACCCGGGAGCCCGACAGCGAGGTGTCGGCCACCAACGCCAGGCACTCGCGCGTGCACTCGTCGACCACGGTCAGGATGCGGAAGCGGCGGCCATCGGTAAGCTGATCCGAGACGAAGTCGAGCGACCAGCGGTCATTCGGCACTATCGGCGCCACCATCGGCGC
>NZ_LGHL01000007.1 GCF_001908205.1 Bradyrhizobium sp. NAS80.1 | reverse complement strand
CGGCATTGGAGACTCCGTCGCTGTTTGCCTCCATCCTTGGCACAGCGACGCGAATCTACTGCGAATCTATGATTGCGAACTTGTGACTCAGGACACTAGGCCGGCACGATCACCTTTCCGATCGGCCAGAGCGCGATGCCCGCGAGTTTCAGATGGGCCCAGGCAAAGGGGATGCCGATGATCGTGATCGCGAGAACCAGCGCGGTCAGGACGTGGCCGAGCGCCAGCCACCAGCCGGCAAGCACAAACCAGATGATATTGCCGAGCACCCCAAGCGAGCCGGTGCCGATATCGCTCGCACCGGTGACCTCGTCACGCCGCACCGCCTTCGAGCCGAACGGCAGCAGCGTGTAGACGGCGATGTTGAACGCCGCCCTCGCCCAGGGCAGGCCGATGATGGTGATGGCCATAATGATCGCAGCGACCAGCCAGCCAAACGCCATCCAGGCGCCGCCGATGAAAATCCAGAGCAGATTGAGCAGGATGGAGACCGGGGCCATGGGATTATCCGTCGTGAATGACCCCGCTTGTATAAGCTCGAAAGCTGTCGCTGCGAAGACAGCTCCGGGACGCACGACCCTGGTTCGGCTCAACGCCCCTCGAATTTCGGCTCGCGCTTCTCCATGAACGCCTTCATCCCCTCAGCCATGTCCTGGGTTTTGAACAGCGGCAGGAGCTGAAGATAGACGTGGTGGACGTGGTCGGAGAAGTTTTCGTTGAGGCCCATCCGCATCATGCGCTTGGAGGCCTGGACTGCCAGCGGCGCGTTGGCCGCGATTTCGAGGGCGATAGCCCGGACACGACCCATCAGATCGCCGTCCGGGACGACCTCGTTGGCGAGCCCCCATTCGAGGCATTCGCGGGCGCTAAGCGTGCGGCCGATGAAAATCAGCTCGGAGGCTTTGGCCCAGCCGAGCATGCGCGGCAACAGCCAGGTGCCGCCGGACTCCGGCACCACGCCGCGCTTGACGAAGGCGGCTGCAAGTTTTGACGATTCCGCCATGATGCGGATGTCGCAGCCGAGCGCGGTGTCCATGCCGTAACCAGCCGCGCCGCCATTGACGGCGCAAATGGTCGGCTTGTCCATCGCCTGCAAGACCGTCGGCGGCGTGTTGCGGAGGTTGATCGTGGTCGGCGAGGACGCGGCGCTCAGGCCGTTCCCGTCGCGCTCCTTGCGCAGGTCGAGGCCGGCGCAGAACGCCCGCCCCTTACCGGTGAGGATCACGACGCGAACGTTTCGATCCTCATTGGCCTCGGTCAGGAGCCGCGCCAGATCGTTCAGCATCGGGCCGGAGATCGTGTTCATGCGCTCCGGCGCATTCAGCGTGATGGTCGCGATGTGGTCAGCGACCTCATAGAGAACTTCCTTCGTCTTGTCCGCACCTGCAGCGTCACTCATCAGAGCCCCTTATCGTTTCTTGTAGCCCGGGTGACCGAAGCGACATCCGGGACCTTACTGGTAACTATCCCGGGTATCGCTTCGCTCACCCGGGCTACGCATCCTCAGATTTTGCGGCCGGCCTGCTCCCAATAGGGATCGCGCAGGCGGCGCTTGAAGATCTTGCCGGAGTCTTCGCGCGGCAGCCCGGTGCGGATCTCGATGTGCTTGGGCACCTTGTAATCCGCGAGCGACGTCTTCAGCCGCGCGCGGACATCGGCGGCATCGAGTGTGATGCCCGCCTGCGGCTCGACCACCGCCATCAGCGCCTCGCCGAACTCGGCATCCGGGATGCCGAACACCGCGCAATCATGCACGCCGGGCACGGCGTGCAGCACGGATTCGATCTCGGCGGGATAGATGTTGACGCCGCCCGAGATCACCATGTCGCGCTTGCGGTCGCAGATGAAGACGTAGCCGTCCTCGTCGATGTAGCCGACGTCGCCGGAGGTGATGAATCCGTCGCGGTCGATCTCGGCGCGCTTTTCCGGCTTGTTGTGATAGGTGAAATCCGCCATCTCGGCCATGCGGGAGTAGATCTCGCCGATCTCGCCTACGCCCAGCACACGACCGTCATCGCCGATGAACCGCAATTCAGCGCCGGGCGAGATCTTGCCGACGGTCCCGGGCTTCTTCAGCGCGTCCTCCGAGGTCGCAAACGTGACGGCGCTGGATTCGGTCGAGCCGTAGAATTCGTAGATCACCGGTCCCCACCACTCGATCATGGCGCGCTTGACGTCCGCCGGGCATGGCGCTGCGGCGTGAATGATGTGGCGCAATGAGGAGACGTCGTACTTCTTGCGGACCGCCCGCGGCAGCTTCATCAAGCGGATGAACATGGTCGGCACCATGAAGATGGTGTCGATCCCAAAGCGCTCGATCAATTCGAGAAATTCTTCGGCTTCGAAGCGCGGCATCAGCACCAGCGCGCCACCGAGCTTGCCCGACCGGATACCGAACGAGTTCGGCGCGGAATGATAGAGCGGCCCCGGCAGCAGCGCACGGGCTCCGGGCTTCAGCCCGTAGATCATCGCGCGCATGCGCTCGCCGGCGGCCTGCTGATCCAGCGTCGGCGCATTGCGGCGCACGCCCTTGGGATGGCCGGTCGTGCCTGATGTGTAGATCATGTTCATGGGTTGCGGCACGACCGGGCCGTCATAGGGCTGGAATTGTGCGAGCCATGTCTCGAAATCGATCGCGAAATCAGGCGTCTCTAGGTGATCCGGATCGATCTTGTAGTTGGACAGAATCTCAGGGGGCGTCGGCACGCTGAGCACGGTGACGCCTTTCGGGATCGCATCGCGCAAGGCGTGCAGCATGTCAGCATGTCCGATCAACACGGACGTGCCGGTGTCCCCAAGGATGTAATTGATCTCCTCCGGCTTGAAGTGCCAGTTGATCGGCACACCATAGGCGCCCAGCCGCATCGCAGCGTAGGCAGCCTCCAGGAAGGCAATGTCGTTGCGCATCAGCATGCAGACGCAATCGCCTTGCTTGACGCCGATTTTGGCTAGACCACTTGCGATGCGGTCGACGCGATTGGCAACCTCAGCATGGGCGCGGCGGCGGTCGCCGGAGACGATACCGAGGAATTGGGACGTTTCGCTCATTTGTTGTTTTCCGATCTTTCGTCGGGTTAAGAACTGTAGCCACAACCACACTCGTCATTCCGGGATGCGCCGAAGGCGCAGGCTATGATGCGCAATTGCGCATCTGAGAATCCATACTCACGATCGTGGTTATGGATTCCGGGCTCGATGCTTCGCATCGCCCCGGAATGACGGAAGGCTAATCCGCATACTTCGGCGCGCGCTTCTCCAGATTGGAGCGCACCGCCTCGGTCTGGTTCGGGCTGCCGATCAACTTCTGCTGCTCGACGGATTCGGCGAGCAGCGCGGGGCCCGGATCGACCGAGAGATTGTTGAGCAGGCGTTTTGCGGCGCGGATCGCATCGGGGCTCTTGCCGGCGATCTCGCGCGCGACTTCGAGGGCCGCTGCGCGCGGGTCGTCGCAGATCCGCGTGGCGAGGCCGTAAGTCATCGCCTCCTGCGCGGAGAAGATGCGGCCCGTATAGGTGAGATCGCGCAGGATGTCGTCGCGCACGAGCGAAGCCAGGATCGGCGTGCCCGCCATGTCAGGCACAAGACCCCATTTGATTTCCATCACCGACATGCGCGCATCGGGTGAGAGGAAGCGCATGTCGGCACCGAGCGAGAGCTGGAAGCCGCCACCGAAGGCAACGCCGTGCACGGCCGCGATCACGGGAACCGGAAGCTGGCGCCAACCCCAGACCGCCTGCTGCGGGAAGTTCGCCTTGCCGTGGGTGCGCACCGTGAGATCACGATTTTCGCCGCCCGGAATTCCGTTGCCGCCCTTCTCCTTCATGGCGGCAAAGCGTCCCATGTCGAGACCGGCGCAGAAGGCCCGGCCCTCGCCGGACAAGACGACGACGCGCACGCCTTGTTCCTTCGAAAGCCGGTCGGTTGCGGCCACAAGGGCCTCGAACATGGCCTGATCCAGCGCGTTCATCTTGTCGGCGCGCACCAGGCGCACGTCGGCGACGCCTTCGGAGATCGAGATCGAGACGCGCTCTTCCATGGACGAATTCTCCCGTGTTCTTGTTCAGTGCCGCTTTACAGGAAGCCGGCGGCCGGATTTAGTCAATCGACCAATTAACTGACAATCCGTACGGAGGAAACAGCGATGTTCAAGGAAAATCTTCTGGCCGGACGGCGCATTCTCGTGACCGGCGGCGGAACCGGGCTCGGCAAGTCGATGGCGGCGCGCTTCCTTCAACTCGGCGCCGAAGTGCACATCTGCGGCCGGCGCAAGATCGTGTGCGACGAGACCGCGACCGAGCTGATGGATCTGTATGGCGGCCGCGTTACCAGCCACGGCGTCGACATCCGTAACTCGCTCGCGGTCGAGGAGATGGTCGAGAACATCTTCCGCGACGCGCCCCTCACCGACCTCATCAACAACGCCGCCGGCAATTTCATCTCGCGCACCGAAGAGCTCTCGCCGCGCGGCTTCGATGCCGTCGCCAACATCGTCATGCACGGCACGTTCTACGTGACGCACGCGGTCGGCAAGCGCTGGATCGCCGCACGCCAGCCCGGCAACGTCGTCTCGATCACCGTGACCTGGGTGCGCAACGGCTCGCCCTACGTGGTGCCGTCGGCGATGAGCAAGTCGGCGATCCACGCCATGACGATGTCGCTCGCCACCGAATGGGGCAAGTACGGCATCCGCCTCAACACGATCGCGCCGGGCGAGATCCCGACCGAGGGCATGAGCAAGCGCATCAAGCCCGGTGATGAGGCCGGCGCACGCACCAAGGCGATGAATCCGATGGGCCGCGTCGGCACCATGGAGGAATTGCAGAACCTCGCCGTGTTCCTGATCTCCGGCGGCTGCGACTGGATCACCGGCGAGACCATCGCCATGGACGGCGCCCAGGCGCTTGCCATGGGCGGCAATTTCTACCAGCTCCGCGACTGGAGCGACGCCGACTGGAAGACCGCGCGCGAGAGCATCATGGCGCAGAACGAGAAGGACCGGGCCGCGCGGGGCTAATCTCGCGCCCCGGACGAGGCTCAGCGCGCAGCCCTTGCGGCGTAGCGCGCTGAAGACGGGCGTGAACGAGCTTATGGCACTGCAGCGCGCTCAAGACACAAGACCGCGCTCCGCCCTCTCCCGTATTGTTTTTAGCCGCGGATGACGCCACACTCCGCGGCATAAAAACAAAACGCCACGGGAGAGACATGTCCACCACACAGCCATTGGCGAATCTCGCCGACATGGTGCGCGAGCGCGCAAAGAGCCGCGGCAGCGCCACCGCCTACGAATTCGAGGGCCGCGTCACCAGCTTTGCCGAATTCGACGTCAAAACCAACAAGGTCGCGAACGCGCTCCTCGCGATGGGCGTGAAGAAGGGCGACCGCATCGCCTATCTCGGCAAGAACAGCGATCTCTATTTCGAACTGCTCATGGGCGCGATGAAGGCCGGCGTGGTGATGGCGCCAGTGAACTGGCGGCTCGCGGGCCCCGAGGTCGCCTTCATCGTCGCCGATTGCAAGGCGCCGGTGCTGTTCGTGGGACCGGAGTTCATCACGCAGGTCCGCCAGATAAAGGACCAGCTTCCGGGCGTGCGCACCATCATCACCAGCGAGGGCGGCGCACCGGAATGGCAGGATTTTACGGCGTGGCGCGATGCGCAGAGCGGCGATGATCCGAAGGTGCCGATCGACACCAAGGACATCGCGATCCAGCTCTATACGTCAGGAACGACAGGCAAGCCAAAGGGCGCAATGCTGTCGCATGCGAACTTCCTGAACCTCGTTCAGACCGGCAATGCCGAGGACAAGCCGGAATGGAACCAGTGGTCGACCAACGATGTGTCGCTGGTGGCGATGCCGATCTTCCACATCGGCGGCTCCGGTTGGGGCGTGATGGGGCTCTATCACGGCGCCCGCGGCGTCATCGCGCGCGAGTTCGATCCGACCAAGGTGCTCGACTTCTTCGAGCAGTCGGGCATCACGAAACTGTTCATGGTACCGGCGGCGATGCAGTTCGTGGTACGGCAGCCGCGCGCCAGGACGGTCGATTTCTCGCGATTGAAATACATGCTCTACGGCGCCTCGCCAATTCCGGCGGCGCTGCTGAAGGAATGTATCGAGGTCTTCAAATGCGGCTTCGTGCAGATGTACGGCATGACCGAGACGACCGGTACCATCGTCGCGCTGCCGCCTGAAGATCATATCGAAGGTCTGGAGCGGATGCGCTCGGCCGGCAAGGCGCTGCCGGGCGTCGAGATCGCAATCCTGGACGTTGACGGCAAGCCGCTGCCGCCGCGTCAGGTCGGCGAGATCGCGACACGCTCAGGCTCCAACATGGCCGGCTATTGGAATTTGCCTGAGGCCACCGCTTCGACGCTGCGCAGCGACGGCTGGCTGCGCACCGGTGACGCCGGCTATATGGACGAGGACGGCTACCTCTACATCCACGACCGCATCAAGGACATGATCATCTCCGGCGGCGAGAACATCTATCCGGCCGAAGTCGAGAGCGCGCTGTGCGATCATCCTGACATCGCGGAGGCTGCCGTCATCGGCGTGCCCGATGAGAAATGGGGCGAAGCGGTGAAGGCTGTCGTGGTGATGAAACCCGGCAAGGAGGCGACCGCCACCGACATCATCAACTTCACCCGCGAACGCATCGCCGGCTACAAGACGCCCAAGAGCGTGGAGTTCATCCCCGCGCTGCCGCGCAATCCCTCAGGCAAGATCCTGCGGCGGCAGTTGCGCGAGCCGTATTGGGCGGGGAAGGATCGGCGGGTGAATTAACTCCGCTCTATCCACATCGTCGTCCCGGGGCGCGCGCAGCGCGAGCCCGGGACCCATAACCACAGGATTTGGTTTGGCGAAGGCTGGCAAGTACCAACTTGCCTCAAACTACTCCCTGGGGTTACGGGTCCCCGCTCCCGCGCGCAATTGCGCACTAGGCGGGGACGACGTTGGGGAGAGATAACGCACAATAACGGCTAGTGCTTCCCCGGCCCCATATAGCCGAACAGGAACCCGGCCACCTTGCGCATCTGGATCTCTTCGCTGCCCTCGGTGATGCGATAGCGGCGGTGGTGGCGGTAGATGTGCTCGAACGGCTTGTGGCGTGAGTAGCCCATGCCGCCATGGACCTGCATGGCGCGGTCGGCGGATTCGCAGCAGAGACGGTTTGCCCAGTAGTTGCACATGGACACGCGGTCGGAGAGCGTGCGCTCGATCTGCTCCTCGTTGAGCTGATCCATCTCCCAGGCGGTCTTGCGGATCAACAGGCGCAGCATCTCGGCTTGCGTGGCGAGCTCGACCAGCGGGAACTGGATCGCCTGATTCTCGGCGAGCGCCTTGCCGAACGGCTTCCGCTCACGCGCGTATTTGACGCTCTCATTGATGCAGTAGACGGCCGCGCCCAGCGAGCTTGCGGCTTGGCGGATGCGGTTCTGGTGCACGAAGCATTGCGCCAGCGACAGGCCGCGGCCGACCTCGCCGAACTGGGCGTCCTCCGGCACGAACACGTCGGTGAAGCTGACGCGCGGATGGTCGGTCGGCATGTTGAAGGTCCACATGTATTCCTCGACCTTCACGCCCTGGCTCTTGGCCGGCACCAGAAAGCAGGTGATGCCGCGAGCATCGCCGTCATTGCCTGACGTGCGCGCGAACAGGGCGCAATGCGTGGCGACGTGCATGCCCGTCGTCCACATCTTTTCGCCGTTGATGATCCAGCCCTTGACGTTGTCGCGGGTCGCGGGCACCGCGCGTGTCTCCATGTGGGTGGCGTCCGAGCCATGATGCGGCTCGGTGAGGCCAAACGTGATTCGGTACTTGCCCTTGATAGAGCCGTCGATCATCGCCTTTTGGTCGTCGCGGCCGTAGCGGTCGAGCATGGTGACGACCGGGAAATTGCCGACGATGGAGTGCTCGTTCTGCAGGTCATTGTGCAGCCCGAGCCCCTTGGTGGCAAAATGCTCGCGGATCACCGCCATCCACAAATTGGAGCCCGACTTGCCGCCATATTGCTTCGGCACCGCGAAGCGCAGATGGCCGGCTGCGTCAGCCACATCCTTGGCTTTGCGCAGCAGCGTTTCCCATTCATGGCGCGGCAGGCCGCCGTTCTCGAAATCGGTGCGCGCCCATTCGCGGCGATGGTCGAAGAACCGGATGTTGTCGTCGGCCTGTTCGAGCGGCTTGATCTCGCGTTCGATGAAACGGTCGAGCTCTCCGAGATAGGCGACGAGATCGGCAGGCAATGAGAAATCCACGGTTCTCTCCCGGGTTGATTTTTCGTTTTGCGTTAAGGCGCTACGCGCGTTTTTGCTTTGCACGATTAAGGTGAGAAGAGTGCGCGCAAGTCAAGCAGCTGAAGTCAAGCAAGGGCGAGGCGTGTGAGAGGCGCAAGGCGCATTGCGCAATTCGATGGTGTTGCAGCGCTGACGCACGGTAGTATGACGCCAATATTCCCTCACGAGAAAATGCGGAGCGAGCGATGGAGCTGAAATTCTCAAAGGTGGAACGCAAGGGACAGATCACGATCGTCACACTGTCGCGCCCTGAGGTCTACAACGCGCTTCATACCGACGCGCATTTCGAGCTCAACAAGGTGTTTGACGACTTTTCCGCCGATCCGGAACAGTGGGTCGCCATCGTCACCGGCGCGGGCGACAAGGCGTTCTGCGCCGGCAACGATCTGAAGTGGCAGGCGGCGGGCGGCAAGCGCGGCTGGGACAAGGGCGGCTTCGCCGGCCTCACTTCGCGCTTCGACTGCGACAAGCCGATCATCGCCGCGGTCAATGGCGTCGCCATGGGCGGCGGCTTCGAGATCGCGCTGGCCTGCGACCTGATCATTGCGTCGGAGAACGCGACCTTCGCCCTGCCCGAGCCGCGCGTTGGACTAGCCGCACTCGCCGGCGGTCTGCACCGGCTGCCGCGCCAGATCGGCCTCAAGCGCGCCATGGGCATGATCCTCACCGCGCGCCATGTCAGCGCCAAGGAAGGACATGAGCTCGGCTTCGTCAACGAGGTGGTGCCGCAGGGCGAGGCGCTGTCGGGCGCGCTACGCTGGGCCGAGATGATCACCAAGAACTCGCCGATGTCGATCCGGGCCTCGAAGCAGACCATCCAGAAGGGACTGGCCGTCTCGCTGGAGCAGGCGATCGAGGAGCAGCGTGAGTATCCAGCGGTGAAGGCGATGGTGGCCTCGCAGGACTATATCGAGGGCCCGAAGGCGTTTTCGGAGAAGCGCCCGCCGAAGTGGCTGGGGAAGTAGGCGCTTCTCTCCGCCGTCATTCCGGGACGCGCCGACAGGCGCGGGCCCGGAAACCATCAGGCGGCAGAATATGCGGACGGATGGATTCCGGGCTCGTCGCTGCGCGACGCCCCGGAATGACGGCTGGGGGGGGAGCGCTGCGTAGGATGAGTTTCGCTTCGCTCTACCCATCCTACGGATTTCGCGACAGCTCCCGCTTGTAGGACGCATAGTTCGGCTGATCGACGGCGAGCTTGTCCATCGTGGTCTGCCAGAGGTGCTCGGCGAGGCCCGGTGTTGCCAGGTCGACCTCGCCTTTCGCGATGCGGTCGGCGAGCGCGCGGTTGAGCTCGGTGACTGAACCGTCCATGCCGAGCAGCGCACGCAGGCGCTCGACCTCCTTCGCATCGCTCCCCTCCTCCTGCGTCAGCTGTCGCGTGACGAGGTCGAGGATGTTGACGGCCACACGCAGCTTGAAAGCCTGGTGGCCGGAGATCAGCGGCGTGATGTCGTTGCGAAGGAAATCGGCGACCGCCTTGGTCAGCTCGATCGGTGTCGGTTCGTCCTGCATGGTCAACTCCCGCGCGGCGCCAGCAGCCGCAAGAGATCAATCTCCGTCTCGGAGGCGCGGCGGCCGATCATCGCGCGCTCCATCGAATGGTCCGGCCCCTCGCGAAACCGCTGCATCATGCCGCCGCACATGATCCCCCAGCGCAGCGTGCCCATCACTTCCCAGAATTTGACGCGCGCCGGATCGACCTTGCGGCCGGCGGCCTCATAGCCCGCGAACAGCTCCTCGCGCGAACCGAAACCGCCAACGGGCTTGTCGATTTCGCCGAAGCGCCAGGAGTTGACGCAGACCCAGCCGAGGTCCTCCATGGGATCGCCGAGATGGGCGAGCTCCCAGTCGAGCACGGCGCGGACGCCGTCGGCGCCGATGATGAGATTGCCGTTGCGGAAATCTCCATGCACCAGCGTCTCCTCGGCCGACGGTCCGGGATCGTGATCGCGCAGCCAGCGCAGCGCCAGCTCGAACACAGGCTTTGGCCAGTTCAGGCTGCGATAGTCGCGCTCGAATTCGCCGATCTCCTTGGCCGCGGTCATGCGGCGCAACTCGGGCAGCTTATCCAGCGGCAGCCTGTGCAGGCCGGCAAGCACGCCGCCGATCTGCCGCGCCAGATGCGGCCGCGCCGCCGCGAACTCGTCGTCCCGCAGGATCTTGCGGGCGATAGTCTCGCCCTCGACCCGCTGCATGATGAAGCCGGTGCCGAGATTCTCCTCAGCCGTCAACACATGCATCACCCGCGGCGATGGCACGCCGGCCTCGAAGGCGAGTTGCATGAGTTGCGCTTCAGCGGCGAGACCCGCCGCACGCGTCGGGGCTGCGCCATAGCCTTTCGGCGAGCGGCGCAGGATCGCGCCGATCGGTCCATCGGGATGAACGATGTCGAAGCGCCAGGTCTCCTGACTGGCGCCGCCGGACAGCTTTGCCGCCCCGGTGACGCCGGTCGCCCCCTTGCACCAGCGCGCAACGCTGCGCGAAAGCTCCGCCTCGATCATTTGCCTTTGAACTGCGCCGGGCGCTTCTCCAGGAACGCGCCAACGCCCTCACGGAAGTCCTGCGTGTCGCCGGCGCGGAGCTGGCACTGGAATTCGAGATTGAGCTGATCCTCGAAGGAATTTTCCGGGCTGTCCCAATAAAGCTTGCGGATCAACGACAGCGCAACCGTCGGGCCGCTTGCAAGCTCGCGCGCGAGCTTCATTGCCTCCTCCATCAGCACGCCGTCGTCATAGACGCGGTTGATGAGGCCCCATTCCAGCGCCTTCTCGGCCGGCAGGCGCTCACCCATCAGCGACAATTCAACCGAACGCGCCTTGCCGATCAGGCGCGGCAGCAGCCAGGTCGAGCCGCAATCCGGCACGAGACCGATACGGCGGAAGGCCTGCAGGAAGTAGGACGAGCGCGCGCACAGGATCATGTCGCCGAGGAGCGCGAAGCTCATGCCGGCGCCGGCAGCCGGACCGTTGACCGCGGTGACGATCGGGCAATGCAGATTGCGGATGCGGCGCAGGAACGGGTGAAACCCGGTCTCGAGCGTCACACCAGCCTTGGTCTTCTTCGACTGGTTGTTGCGGCCCTGGAGATTCGCGCCGGTGCAGAACGCCCGCCCCGCGCCGGTCAGCACGACGCAGCGCACCTCGTCCTTCTTCTCTTCGATCGCGTCGAGCGCGTCGGAGAGGCCGCCCAGCATGTCCACGGAGACCGCGTTCATCACCTCCTGATGGTCGAGCCTGAGGATGGCGACCGAACCATCGAAATCGAGCGTGACGTGTTTGAACTGCATGGTTTCCTCGTTAGTTGTCGCCTGTGATGTTTCGCAGGCCGGAATTACTTTTTGCCGGGGCGCATATTTGATTTTTGTCGCGGCCTTGTCCATGGTGCTCCGAACATACCTTGTCGTCGTATCGCACAATCTTGCGCGCACAGGCTGGCGCAGTTCTGTGCCAAAAACAGGAAACGCTCCATGAACATTTTCGACCTGACCGGCCGCGTGGCCGTGATTACCGGCGGCAATGGCGGCATCGGGCTCGGCATCGCGCAGGCGCTTGCCGGCCAGGGCTGCAACGTCTCGATCTGGGGCCGCAATGCTGACAAGAACAAGAGTGCTGCCGCGAGCATGGCGGGCTTGCCCGGCAAGGTCGATACCCGCGTCTGCGACGTCACCGACCCGGCCTCGGTCAATGCCGCGATGAAGGCTACGCTCGACACGTTCGGCCGGGTCGACGGCTGCTTTGCCAATGCCGGCATCGGCGGCGGCGGCCGGCGCGCCTTCATCGAGCGCACCGAGGAGGAATGGCGCACGATGTTCGCGACCAATCTCGACGGCGTGTTCCACGCGTTCCAGGCTGCCGCGAAGCACATGACCGATCGCGCCAATGCCGGCGATCCGTTCGGCCGGCTGGTAGCGACCTCGAGCCTCGCCTCGATCTTCGGCACCGCGCGCAACGAGCATTATGCGGCGACCAAGGCCGCCATCAACGCGCTGGTGCGCGCGCTCGGCGTCGAGCTGGCGCGTCATGGCGTCACCGCGAATGCGATCCTGCCCGGCTGGATCAAGAGCGACATGACCGCCGGCATCATGGCCAACGAGAAATTCGTCGCCAACGTGATGCCGCGCATTCCAGTGCGGCGCTTCGGCGAGGCCAGCGATTTCGGCGGCATTGCCGTCTATCTCATGAGCAAGGCGTCGTCCTATCACACCGCGGATACGTTCGTGATCGACGGCGGCTATACGGCGTTCTGATTTCTTGAGCACGTAGCCCGGATTGAGCGCAGCGCAATCCCGGATTACCAAAACAACAGGCCCGGATTTCGCTGCGCTTTATCCGGGCTCCAAACTCCAAGGAGGCATATGTTTTCACACGTGATGATCGGCACCAACGATTTAGACAAGGCCAAAGCGTTCTACGACAACCTGCTCGGCACGCTCGATGTGCGGCCGGCCAGGGTGGATGGCCATCGCATCTTCTACATCACCAAGACCGGCGTGTTCTCGGTGTCGAAGCCGATCAACGGTGAGCCGGCAACACACGCGAACGGCGGCACGATAGGCTTTGCCTGCAATTCGCCCGAGCAGGTCGATGCCTGGCACGCGGCCGGCATCGCCAGCGGCGGCAAGACCTGCGAGGACCCGCCCGGCGTGCGCCAGGGCCCGGGCGGCAAGCTCTATCTCGCTTACTTGCGTGATCTCGACGGCAACAAGATCTGCGCCATGCATCGGATGCCGAACTGACCACAACGACAGCTGTGATCGCCCGGCTTGATCGGGCGATCCAGTATTCCACTGGTGTCGGTGATTCACGGAAGGGCCGCGGCGCACTGGATTCCCCGCTTTCGCGGGGAATGACGGCGGTGAGCTGGCGGCCCATTCAAACAACATTTCAAACGCCCCCGCGAAAACTGCATCACATGGCATGGCTCGCGTGAAAAATGCGCGCTCGCGCTTTCGCCGCGCTGCGACTATTCTCTCGCCCAACAGTCTCAGCAAACGGGAGGAACAATGACAAAACACACCTACATTCCCCGCACCACCAACTACACCCTCAATCCTGGCGACGAGCTCAACGACCTCCGCATGTCGGATCAGGTCCGCCCGCTCTACGATCACGTCAAGAAGTTCATCCGCGACACCGTCGAGCCGATGTCGATCGAATTCGCCAAGGCCGGCGAAAAGAAAGAGGATCGCTGGAGCTTCACGCCGAAGCAGCTCGAGGTGCTCGAGGTCGCCAAGAACAAGGCCAAGAAGGAAGGCCTCTGGAACTTCTTCCTGCCCGATGACGAGACCGGCCAGGGCCTGAAGAACCTCGATTACGCCTATATCGCAGCCGAGCTCGGCAAGAGCCCGCTGGCATCGGAGACCATGAACTGCTCGGCGCCAGACACCGGCAACATGGAAGTGCTGGAGCGCGTCGGCACCAAGGAGCAAAAGGAGAAGTGGCTGAAGCCGCTGCTCAACGGCGATATCCGCTCGGCCTATGTCATGACCGAGCCGAACGTCGCCTCCTCCGACGCCAAGAACATTTCGACGACGGCAAAGCTCGTCGGCAACGAATGGGTCATCAACGGCGAGAAGTACTACATTTCCGGCCTTGGCGATCCCCGCTGCAAGATCCTCATCGTGATGGTGAAGACCAATCCGGATGCGGCGCCGAGCAAGCAGCAGTCGCAGATCCTGGTGCCGCGCGACACGCCCGGCGTCGAGGTGCTCGGCCCCATGTACGTGTTCGGGCAGGACCATGCCCCGCGCGGCCACATGCACATGCGCTTCAACAACGTCCGTGTGCCCAAGGAGAACATGCTGCTCGGCGAAGGCCGCGGCTTCGAGATCTCACAGCTCCGCCTCGGCCCCGGCCGCATCCATCACTGCATGCGCACCATCGGCAAGGCCGAGAAGGCGCTCGATCTGATGGTGCAGCGTGGCCTCACCCGCGAAGCCTTCGGCAAGAAGATCGCCCATCTCGGCGGCAACATGCAGATCATCGCGCAGGCACGCTGCGAGATCGAGGCGATGCGGCTGATGGTGCTGAAGGCCGCCAAGGCCATGGACGTGCTCGGCAACAAGGAAGCCCGCGTCTGGGTTTCCATGGTCAAGGCCATGGTGCCGGAGCGCGCCTGCAAGATCATCGACCAGGCGATCCAGATGCACGGCGCCACCGGCATCTCGCACTGGACTCCGCTCGCCGAGATGTACCAGGACGTCCGCCACCTCCGCTTCGCCGACGGTCCGGACGAGGTGCACTGGATGGTGGTGGGACGCCACGAGCTGAGCATGGCCTAATCCGCCAGATGCCGTAGGGTGGGCAAAGGCGCGCTTGTCGTGCGCCGTGCCCACCATCGCGGCTTCGCAAGCAGTAGTGGTGGGCACGCTTCGCCCACTCTACGAAGATCTCCTCGCACGGAGCATTCATGGAATACGCCGCCAGCGAGCTGACGCGGGTGCACATGGACCGATATCATCCGATGGGCCGCATGTTCGCCGACTGTTCCTGCCGCACGGACGACCGCGCTGTGTTTCCGGCGGCGGAGGGTGCGAAGAGCAAATAGAGGGCAACACGAAGGAGCGAGACGATGCCGGAAGCCTTTCACGACAACGAGGAGCGCGGCCGGTTCGAGCTCAATGTCGACGGGCCGGTCGCCTTCGTCACGTACCGGAAGAGCGACGGCGCCATCACGCTGGTGCACACCGAGGTGCCGCCCGAGCTCGGCGGCCGCGGCATCGGCTCAAAGCTCGGCCGCGCAACGCTGGATGCGGTACGCGCGCAGGGACGAAAGCTGTCTGTCGAGTGCGACTTCATCCGTAACTTCATGAGCAAGAATCCCGCCTACAACGATCTGCTCGCGGAGGGCGAGAACGCACAGCCGGAGCCGCTCGCAAGCTACCGGGCCGGCTGCTTCTGCGGGGCCGTGGAGGTCGAGGTCACGGGCAAGCCGGTCTTCGCCGGCCATTGCCATTGTGCCGACTGCCAGGCCTGGTCGGCCGCGCCGATCAACGCCTTCAGTCTCTGGAAGTCGGACAGCGTCCGCATCACCAAGGGCGAGGCAGAGCTCGCAACGTTCAACAAGACCCAGCACTCCTATCGCAAATTTTGCAAGCGCTGCGGCGGCCATGTCATGACCGAGCATCCTCGGATGCGGCTGATCGACGTCTACGCCAATCTGCTGAAGGGCTATACGCACCAACCGACGCTGCATGCGAACTACGCGAGCAAGATGGTGTCGGTGAAGGATGGCTTGCCGAAATATGTCGACCTGCCCGCGGAGCTCGGCGGGTCCGGGGAGATGTTGCCGGATTGAGGATCAAGTCTGGCTACACGGTCGCTCTGCTCCCTCGCCCCGCTGCGGGGCCGCGACGAGCTTCGCTCGCGCTGAGAGCATTGGGGTAAGGGGGGGAGTCTTCACCGGGACGGTGGCAGTCGGACTCGCGGAGAGCCCCTCACCCGAATTCGATCTGCGATCGAATTCGACCTCTCCCCGCAAGCGGGGCGAGGTGAAGAAAGAGCGACTACGACGCGGGCGCGAGCTTGTCCTGGGTCTTCGTCTCGAAATCGGACGCGTCGTGGCGTTCGTGGAGCTGGCTGGCGGGATCGCCTGAGACGCGGTTGACCATGCGGCCACGCTTCACCGCGGGGCGTTTAGCGATCTGGTCGGTCCAGCGCTGCACATTCTTGTAGTCCTGCACGGAGAGGAATTCGCCGGCGCCATAGACCAGCCCCTTGGCGAGCGCGCCGTACCAGGGCCAGACCGCGATATCGGCGATGGTGTACTCGCTGCCCGCGAGATACTCGTTGTCGGCGAGGCGCCGGTCGAGCACGTCGAGCTGGCGCTTGGTCTCCATCGCGAAGCGGTCGATGGCGTATTCGATCCTGGTCGGCGCATAGGCGTAGAAATGGCCGAAGCCGCCGCCGAGATAGGGCGCGCTGCCCATCTGCCAAAACAGCCAGGACATGGCTTCGGTGCGGGTCTTGATGTCCTTCGGCAGGAAGGCGCCGAACTTTTCAGCAAGGTAGAACAGGATCGAACCGGACTCGAACACCCTGATAGACTCAGGGCCGGAGCGATCCATCAGCGCCGGGATTTTCGAGTTCGGGTTGATGTCAACAAAACCGCTGCCGAACTGGTCACCATTGCCGATCCTGATCAGCCAGGCATCATACTCGGCGCCCTCGTGGCCGAGCGCCAGCAGCTCCTCCAGCATCACCGTGACCTTCACCCCGTTCGGTGTCGCCAGCGAATAGAGCTGCAGCGGATGGCGGCCGACCGGCAATTCCTTGTCGTGGGTCGCGCCGGCAATCGGGCGGTTGATGCTGGCGAACTGCCCGCCGTTCTCCTTGTCCCAGGTCCAGACTTTGGGCGGCACGTAGGCGGAGGTGTCGGTCATGAAAATGAGCTCCGGCGCGGAAGGCGCGTGGGTGTTAGCTAGCGAGATCGGTAAAATTGACAAGGGCGCCGGAATGCATGCCGGGCGGGGCGACTCTGCGTTTCGTCATGGCAGCCCACCTCTCCACCGTCATTCCGGGGCGCCCGGAGGGCGAGCCCCGCAATGACGAGAAGAGGTATGTCGGCCTAAGACGCCGCCGCCTGAGGCTGCTCTGCCCGCCCCATCAAAAACCCCTCATAACCCTTCGCCGCCACCTCGTCGCAGATCCGCCGGTAGACGCCGACGCCGCCGATATAGGGCATAAAGATGCGCGGCTTGCCGGGGATGTTGGCGCCCATGTACCAGGAATTGGCCTGCGGAAAGAGCGTGCCCTGGGCGACCTCGTTGACATGGGCGACCCATTTGTCTTCGGCGTCCCTGCCCGCCTCCATGGTGGCCAAGCCCTGCCTGCGCATGTGGACGAGGCAGTCGGCGATCCAGTCGACATGCTGCTCGATCGACACGATCATGTTCGAGAGCACCGATGGGCTGCCGGGACCCGTGATGATGAAGAGGTTCGGAAAGCCCGCGCTCATCAGGCCGAGATAGGTTT
The DNA here is from genome assembly GCF_001908205.1 of Bradyrhizobium sp. NAS80.1. Classification (GTDB taxonomy): domain Bacteria; phylum Pseudomonadota; class Alphaproteobacteria; order Rhizobiales; family Xanthobacteraceae; genus Bradyrhizobium. Next base: position 105,062 of record NZ_LGHL01000007.1, on the reverse strand, counting down.
TCGGCCCCTCCTCCCATTTGCGGTTCAGCGTCTGCCCGCCACGGCCGCGAATATCGATTTTGGCGACCGATCCGGTCATGGCGTCGAAGCCGGTCGCCATTACCAGTGCGTCGACCTCGTGGTCCTTGCCGGCGACGCGGACGGCGCTCGCCGTGATCTCCTCAATAGGATTGGCCTTGATGTCGACCAGCGAGACGTTCGGCCGGTTGAAGGTCGCGAAGTAATCCGTGTCGATGCAGATGCGCTTGGTGCCGATCGGATGGCTATTCGGCTGAAGCAACTTAGCGGTCTCTGGATTCTTCACGATCTCCGCGATCTTGCCGCGCACGAAATCCGCCGCGGTGTCGTTCGCGGAGCGCTCGAGGCCGAGATTGTTGTAGACATACATGAAGGTGAGCCCGCCGCGCTCCCACCGCCCCGCGTATTTGCCCAGCCTGACATCGTCGCTATCATCGAGCGCTCCGCGATCGGGCTGCTCCGCGAAAATGCCGTTGCGCGCGACTTCGCGGGCGAAGCGGCGGATCTCAGGATAGTCCCTGCGGAACGCATCACGCTCCTCGCCGGTCAGCGCGGCGTTGCGGGCGGGAATCGAGAAATTCGCTGTGCGCTGGAACACGGTGAGATGCTTGGCCTGCTCGGCGATGATAGGCGCCGACTGGATGCCTGATGATCCCGTGCCGATCAGGCCGACGCGCAAGTCGGTGAAGTCAACGTCTTCATGCGGCCAGTTGCCGGTGTGATAGACGGGACCCTTGAAATTCTCGAGACCCTTGATGTCGGGCTTGCGCGCGTTCGAGAGGCAGCCCGTGGCAAGCACGACGAATTTGGCCTCAACCGTCCTGCCGTCGGAGGTCGTCACCGACCAGAACTTCCCATGTTCATTGAACGCCGTGCGCTCAACGCGAGTGTTGAACTGGATGTCGCGGCGCAGGTCGAAACGGTCAGCGACATGGTTCGCGTATTTCAGGATCTCCGGCTGCGGCGCGTAGCGCTCGCTCCAGTCCCATTCCTGCTGGAGCTCTTCGGAGAACGAGTAGGAGTACTGCATGCTCTCGACGTCGCATCGCGCGCCTGGATAACGGTTCCAGTACCAGGTGCCGCCGACGCCACCACCTTGCTCGTAAACCCGTGCCGAGAAACCAAGACCGCGCAGGCGGTGCAGCATGTACATGCCGGCAAAGCCCGCGCCGACGACGACCACGTCGTAGGCTTCCGCGGTTTGGCCCGAGCTCGATTGCACTGACGACATCGATTGGCGCTCCCTCGTTGTTTAATGTTGTTGGAGCCAGCATTCTCTCAGGCCAACCAAAGCGCAAGAGGCAAATCGGCGGGCGCAGTTCTGCTTATTTTGTGCAGCGGAATGGCCCCGCGCGCTGCGTGACGCCTGCACGCAAGATGCGCCGGAAAATCCGGCTTGGCATCGCAGACGGCGATGGGCTAGCGTCGGACGGCCTTCGCCGAAGGAAGCGACAACAGCAACGAAGGCGGCCGCCGGGAGAGAACAATGAAATCGCCGATCTGCGAGATGCTGGGCATCGAGTTTCCGCTGCTCGCCTTCAGCCATTGCCGCGACGTCGTCGCCGCCGTCAGCCGCGCCGGCGGCTTTGGCGTGCTTGGCGCCACCGTGCACACGCCTGATACGCTCGAACGCGAGTTGAAATGGATCGACGAGCACGTCGACGGCAAGCCCTACGGCATCGACGTGCTGATCCCGGAAAACATCTCGACGGCGGGCGAGAAGGACGTCACCTGGAAGAGCCTGGAGGCGCGCGTGCCGCAGCAGCACCGCAACTACACGCGCGATCTCCTGAAGAAGTACGATATCGAACTGATCACCACCGATGTTGCCGCCAATCAGCCGCAGCCGTTCGACGCGAAGACGGCGCTGGAATTACTCGAGGTCTCGTTCAATCACCCGATCCGGCTGATCGCCAACGCACTGGGCGTGCCGCCGAAGGCGATGATCGAGATGGGCAAGAAGCACGGTGTGCCGGTCGCAGCGCTCGTCGGGGCCAAGGAGCACGCGCTGCGCCAGGTCGCCGCCGGCGTCGACATCCTGGTCGTGCAGGGCACCGAGGCCGGCGGCCATTGCGGCGAGGTCTCGACCATGGTGCTGGTGCCGGAGGTGATCAAGGCGATCAAACCCATCCGCGACGTGCCGGTGCTCGCGGCCGGCGGCATCATGACCGGACGGCAGATGGCGGCCTGCATGGCAATGGGCGCGGCCGGCGTCTGGACCGGCTCGGTATGGCTCGCCACCGTCGAGGCGGAGACGACGGAGATCTTTCGCGAGAAGATGATCGCCGCGTCCTCACGTGACGCGATCCGCTCGAAGGGCCGCACCGGAAAGCCGGCCCGGCAACTTCGCTCGGTCTGGACCGACGCCTGGGACCGCGCACCAGAGAGCCCCGGCGCACTGCCGATGCCGCTGCAAAGCATCATCAGCCGCGACGCTTTCAACTCGATCGATCGCGCAGCCGCCGCCGGCAACGCCAAGGCGCGCGACCTCGTCAGCTATTTCGTCGGCCAGGGCGTCGGGTTGATCGACAGCGTGAAATCCGCGGGCGCGGTGGTGCAGGAGTTCAAGGAAGAGTTCGCCGAAGCCGTCGAGCACATGAATGCGCTGGTGGCGGAGTAGTCGCCCGTGGCCCATCCTTCGAGGCTAGCCCAGCGGCGCAAGCGCCGCTGGGCGAGCACCTCAGGATGACGCCTCTCCCCGTAGCCGTCATCCTGAGGTGCCGTAGCGCAGCGAAGGCCTCGAAGGACGACGGCGTGCCTAAGATCTAACACGTGAAGCAAGAAGAAATGACCAACTCCCCCATCCCCGAAGACCGCATTCCCGTCATCGTCGGCATCGGCGAAATCGTCGACCGCCCGAAAGAGATCAGCGAGGGTCTCGAGCCGCTCGATCTTCTGGAGCAAGCGCTGCGCCGTGCCGAGCAGGATGCGGGCGCAAAGCTGCTTGGCGAGGTGCAATCGCTCGACGTCGTCAACTTCCTGAGCTGGCGCTATCGCGATCCGGAGAAATTGCTGGCGCAGCGGCTCGGGATCACGCCTTCGCATTGCTATTACGGCCCGGTCGGCGGAGAGAGCCCGATCCGCTACATCCACGAGGCCGCCAAGCGCATCGCACGCGGCGAATGCACCGTGGCCGCAGTCTGCGGAGCAGAAGCGCAGTCGACCGCGACCAAGGCGGAACGCGCCGGGGCCAAGTTGCCATGGACGCCGTTCGCGCATGATGTGGAGGAACCGAAGCGCGGCGCGGCGTTCCAGAAACCGCTGGCCGTGACGCTCGGCGTGTTTCGCCCCGTCACCGTCTATCCGTTTTATGAAGCGGCTTCGTCGGCCCATTGGAGCCAAACACCGCGCGAAGCCATGGCGGAGTCCGGCACGCTGTGGTCACGCTATTCGGAAGCCGCCGCCCAAAACCCGAACGCGTGGCTGAAGCGGCGCTTTGCGCCCGAAGAGATCACGACTCCGACGGCGGACAACCGCCTGATCGCGTGGCCCTACAACAAGCTCATGGTTGCCAACCCGAGCGTCAACATGGGCGGCGCGCTGCTGCTGACTAGCCTCGCCAAGGCGCGTGCGGCCGGCATCGCGGAGGACAAGCTGGTCTATCCACTCGGCGGCGCCTCGGCGGAAGAGCCGCGCGACTACCTGCTGCGCGACCAGTTCTATGAGAGCCATCCGCAGAACGCAGTCCTGAAAGCGGCGATGGATCTCGCCGGCGGCGACGGCAGGAAGTTCGACGCGATCGAGCTCTACAGCTGCTTCCCCTGCGTGCCCAAGATGGCACGGCGAACGCTGGGCCTGGGCGCCGACGTGCAGCCGACCGTGACCGGCGGCCTCACCTTCTTCGGTGCACCGCTCAACACCTACATGACGCACGCGGCCTGCGCGATGGTGCGGCGCGTGCGCGATGGTGCAAAGCTCGGCCTGCTCTATGGCCAGGGCGGCTTCGTCACCAAGCATCACGCCCTGGTCGTGTCGAAGACAGCGCCGCGTGGGGCGCTGGCGCAAGAGACGAGCGTGCAGAGCGAGGCCGACCGCAACAAGCGCGCGGTGCCGGACTTCGTCACGGAGCCATCAGGCAAGAGCAAAGTGGAGAGCTTTACGGTGCTCTACGGCCGCAATGGCGATGTCGAGCATGGCGTCGTGATGCTGCGCACGGCGGATGACCGCCGCACGCTGGCGCGGATTCCGGCGAGAGATACGGCGACGCTGGCGCACCTGCTCAACATGGATCGGACGCCGGTCGGCTCGCTCGGCGAGATCGCGATGGCCGCCAATGGTGTGCCGGAGTGGCGGGTGGCCTGATCTCCCTCGCCCCGCTTGCGGGGAGAGGGTTGGGGTGAGGGGGAGTCTCCACGGGGGCGGTAAGAGTTGGACTCGCGGAGAGTCCCCCTCACCCGACGCGCTCAGGCGCGCAACGGCGCTGCCGAGCGCGTCGACCTCTTCCCGCAAGCGGGGCGAGGTGAAGAAGCCCTAGCTCTTCGGTGCCTGCTTTTCCGATGCCGTTGCGGGCTTGCCGCCGGCGCCGACGACGCGGACCGCGTCGCCATCGGAGAGGCCGTCCGGCGGGGCGGTGATGACACGGTCGTCGGGCGAGATTCCTGATGCAAGCTCGATCTCGCGGCCGAGATCACGGGCGATCGTTACGGTCTTGAACAGCACCTTGTCGTCCGCCCCGACGGTCGCGACGCGCAGGCCGCTGCCGTTGAAGATCAGGGCGCTGGCGGGGATACTGAGTGGCGCGGAGTCGCGCTGGAGGCCGAGCTTCACGCTGGCATAGCCGCCGGGCATCAGCTCTCCGCCGGAATTGTCCAGACCAAGCTGCATGCGCGTGGTGCCCGAGGCGACGTCCACGGCCTGCGAGGAGGCTTCCACCGTCGCCTGGAAGGTCCGGTTTGAATATTCCGGCAGCGCGATGGTGGCCTTGGCGCCCATCTTGATCGCCGGCACGTAGTTCTGGGGAACGTTCACGTAAACGCGTAGCTTGGTGATGTCGGAGACGACGAACATCGCCGGACCCGAGCCGCCGCCGGCATTGATCAGCGCACCGACGTCGGTATCGCGCGCCGTGACCACGCCGTCGAATGGCGCGGTGATCTTCTTGTAGCCGGCCAGCGCCTCAAGGCGCTCGACATTGGCCTGCCCCGAATGGACGGCAGCGTTCTTGTTGGAAAGGTCGGCAGTGCGCTCGTCGATCTCCTGCGCGGAGACGAAGTTCGATGCGACCAGCGTCTTGCGCCGGTTCAGCGTCGCCTCCGACAGCCGTGCGCTCGCCTGCTGGCTGGCGAGGTCGGCGCGGGCCTGCAAGAGCTGCTGGTCGAGGTCGGGCGCCTCGATCTCGGCGATCACCTGCCCGGCCTTGACGCGAGCGCCGATGTCGGCGCTCCAGCTCTTCAGATAGCCCGAGACGCGGGCGAAAATCGGAGCACGATAATAGGCCTCGAGCCGGCCCGGCAGATCGATGGTGGCGTTGCGGGCCTTGGCATTGGGCAGAGCCACCGCGACGCTGGGGACCGCCTGGTCGTCGGTCCATTCCTTCAGCTTGGAGCCCTGATCCTCGCGGGCCCGGATGCCGGTGCCGACCACGAGACCTGCTGCAATCAGCGCCACCACGCCGAAGATGCCCAGTTTCCGGTGCGACACCGCGGAGCGGGGTTCAGTGGGCGACATGCGGAGTCTCCAATGGGACGGCGGCTTTGGCGCCTTGTTTCTTGTGTACCATGCTGAACACCACAGGAACAAACATCAGCGTGGCGAAAGTTGCAAAGATCAGGCCGCCGATCACAGCGCGGCCAAGCGGCGCATTCTGCTCACCGCCCTCGCCCAGCCCCAAGGCCATCGGCGCCATGCCGATAATCATGGCGAGCGCAGTCATCAGCACCGGGCGGAACCGGACGAAGCCGGCTTCGAGCGCGGCCGCAATGGGATCGCCGAGCTCCTCGTAGCGCTCGCGCGCGAAGGAGATCACGAGCACGCTGTTAGCGGTGGCAACGCCCATGCACATGATGGCGCCGGTGAGCGCCGGCACCGACAGCGTGGTCTGGGTCGTGAACAGCATCCAGACAATGCCGGCGAGCGCGGCCGGCAGCGCGGTGATGATCACGAACGGGTCGGACCAGGACTGGAAGTTCACGACGATCAGGAAGTAGATCAGCACGACCGCGCCGAGCAGGCCGAACAGAAGGCCGGTGAAGGCACTGTTCATGGTCTGCACCTGGCCGAGCAACGCCACGGAGGAGCCCTTCGGCACGTCCTTGGCGGTGTCGGCGATGGCCTGGCGGATGTCGGTCGCGACCGCGCCGAGATCGCGGCCCGACGTCGTGGCAAAGATCTGCACAAGGTTCTGGATGTCGTATTGCGACACCACCGCGCTCGAGGTCGTGCGCTTGATGTCGGCGATTCCGCCGAGGATCGGCGACTGCGAAGCGCCGGTGGCGGTGATCGGCAGCGTCTGCAGCGCGCTGAGCGAGTCGATCTGGTATTGCGGCGTCTGCATCACGATGGAGTAGGACACGCCATTGTCCGGATTGAGATAGTAGGTCGGCGCGACCTGCGAAGAGCCGGCGAGATTGACGACGAGGCTGTTGGTGACGTCGCGCTCGGTCAGGCCGACATATTGCGCGCGGGTGCGATCGACATCGATATTGAAGGTCGGAAGGTTGGGCGATTGCTGGATGCGCGCATCCGCAACGCCGGGAATGCGGCGGACCCTGGCGAGCAGCTTGTTGGCGTAGGCAAAGTTGGCCTCGAGATTGGCGCCGCGGATCTGCAGATCGATCGGCGCGGGCGCGCCGAAGTTCAGGATCTGGCTGACGATGTCGGCCGGCAGGAAGGCGAAGCTGACGCCGGGGAATAGGCGCGGCAACTGCTCGCGCAGCACGCGCACATGCTCTTCCGTTGGCTTGTGGCCTTCCTTCAGCTTGATCTGAATGTCGCCGTCTTGCGGGCCGATCACGCCAGTGTTGTTGTAGGTCATGTTGATGCCGGAGATCGGCATGCCGATGTTGTCGGTCATGGTCTCGATCTCGCCCGGGATCAGCTTGCGGACCGCCTTCTGCACGTCGGTGAGCTGGTTGGCGGTCTCCTCGACGCGGGTGCCGACCTGGGTGCGGACATGCATCAGGATGTTGCCGGCATCGACCGCGGGGAAGAAGTTGCGCCCCAAGAACGGCACCAGCGCGAAGGACGCGCCGACGACGCAGAGGAAGCCGATCACGAATACCGCGCGATGCGCCAGCGCCATGGCCAGCAAACCGCGATAGCCGCCGCGAATGCGCTCGAATCGCGCCTCGAAGGCGCGCTGGAACCAGACAAACGGATTGCGCGACTTCGGCGGCTCGCCCTCGTGATGGACATGCGCATGCAGCAGGTAGTTCGCCATGGTCGGCACCAGCGTGCGCGACAGAATGAACGACCAGATCATCGCGAACATCACGGCTTCGGCCATCGGCACGAACAGGAAGCGCGCGACACCGGTGAGGAAGAACATCGGCACGAACACGATGCAGATACAGAGCAGCGACACGAAGGCCGGCGTCACGATCTGGTTGGCGCCGTCGAGGATCGACTGCTCGACCGGCTTGCCCTGCTCCAGATGGTAGTTGATATTTTCGATAGTCACCGTTGCATCGTCGACGAGAATGCCGACCGCGAGCGCAAGGCCGCCGAGCGTCATGATGTTCAGCGTCTCGCCGATCGCCGACAGCATGATGATGGCGCCGAGCACCGAGAGCGGAATAGAGACCGCGATAATGACGGTCGAGCGCCAGCTGCCGAGGAACAGGAGGATCATGACGCTGGTGAGCAGCGCCGCGATCACGCCTTCGAAAGCGACGCCCTCGATCGCGCCGCGCACAAACACCGACTGGTCGCCGATGAAGCCGATCTTCAGCGCATCCGGCAGCTGGTCCTTGACGTCGATCACCTTCTGCTTGATGCCGGCGATGATGTCGAGCGTCGAGGTCGCGCCTGCCTTCAATACCATCATCAGCACCGAACGGTTGCCGTCGACGTGGACGATGTTGGTCTGCGGCGGGTTGCCGTCGCGCACGGTCGCGACGTCGCGCACATAGACCATAGCTCCGTTGACGGTCTTGATCGGCAGATTGCCGAGTTCGTCGATCTTGAGCGGCGAGTTGTTGAGCTGGATGCTGTACTCGAAGGTGCCGATTTTCTGGGTGCCGACCGGCGTAATCAGGTTTTGCGCGGCGAGCGCGTTGGCGACGTCCTGGCCGGACAGGCCGCGCGCCTGGAGCGCGGTGGGGTCGAGGTCGATCTGGACCTGGCGCTGCTTGCCGCCGAACGGATACGGGATCGCCGCGCCCGGAACGGTGACGAGTGGCGTGCGCAGATTGTTGATGCCGATATCGGCGAGGTTCTGCTCGGTCAGGCCATCGCCGGACAGCGCCACCTGGATGATCGGTACGGTGGAGGCGGAATAGTTCAGGATCAGGGGCGGCGTCGCGCCCGGCGGCATCTGCTTGAGCAGCGTCTGCGAGATCGCGGTAACTTGCGCGTTGGCGGTCCGGATGTCGACGTTCGGCTGGAAGAAGATCTTGATGATGCCGAAGCCGTTATAGGAGTTGGCGACGATATGCTCGATGTCGTTGACCGTCGTCGTCAGCGCGCGCTGGAAGGGCGTGGTGATGCGGCCGGACATCTGGTCGGGCGGCAGGCCGGTGTACTGCCAGACCACGCCGATCACGGGGATGCGGATGTCGGGGAAGATGTCGGTCGGCGTCCGCAGGGCCGCCAGCGGTCCGATGATCAGGAGCAGGAGCGCGAGCACGACAAACGTGTAGGGTCGGCTCAGGGCAATTCGGACCAGAGCAATCATTCGTCAGGCAATTCCAAATCAGGGGACAGGGAACACGCCCCACGGGTTCCTCGGTTGGTTTACCCGAACACCGCTGAAATGGCCAACGACAGCGCGTCACGCGCGGTCACTTCCCTGCTATCGCATGGCGAAATCGCATTCCAGATATGCAGCCTTTGGCCGAAAGATTACAGAGGCCGCTCTCTGCAACGAAAAGCGGCGCCCGAAGGCGCCGCTCGGAGACTGCCGCTTTTTCCCGGCTTACGCCGCGCGGACGTTGGTCAGGAAATTGCTCACCTCGGTCTTCAGCCGGTTGGAGTCGTTCGACAGCATCTGCGCCGCCGACAGCACCTGCGAGGACGCCGTACCGGTCTCGGTTGCGCCGCGCTGCACGTCGGTGATGTTGGAGGAGACCTGCTGGGTGCCCTGCGCCGCCTGCTGCACATTGCGGGCGATCTCCTGGGTCGCCGCGCCCTGCTCTTCCACCGCAGCCGCGATCGCCGAGGAGATTTCCGACAGACGCTCGATGGTCGAGGAGATCTCCTTGATCGCGCCGACCGAGTCGTTGGTCGCCGCCTGGATGCCGGTGATCTGCTGGCCGATTTCGCCGGTCGCCTTCGCAGTCTGCTCGGCAAGCGCCTTCACCTCGGAGGCGACGACCGCGAAGCCGCGGCCGGCTTCACCCGCGCGGGCCGCTTCGATGGTGGCATTCAGTGCCAGGAGGTTGGTCTGGCCGGCAATGGTATTGATGAGTTCGACGACGTCGCCGATGCGGGAGGCCGCCTTGGACAGCTCGCTGACGCGCTCGGTGGTGGCACGGGCCTGGCCGACGGCTTCACCCGCCATCCGCGCCGATTCCTGCACCTGGCGGCTGATCTCGCCCACCGACGACGCCATCTCCTCGGTCGCCGAAGCCACCGACTGCACATTGGTCGAGGCTTCCTCGGAGGCACCGGCAACCGTGGTCGCCAGCCTCTGGGAGCGGTCGGCAGTCGAAGTCAGCGTCGAGGCGGCGGCCTCGAGCTGGGTTGAGGCCGACGACACGGTCTGGACAATCTCGCCGATCATCGATTCGAATTCGCGGGTGATGTTGTCGACGCGGCGGCCGCGCTCGATCTTGGCCTCGGCATCGGCCGCGGCGGCGTCGTCGGCAGCCTTCTTGGCGATCAGGGCCTCCTTGAAGATCTGGAGCACGTCGGCCATGGCGCCGATCTCGGTCTTCTCGCCGCGATGCGGGACCTCGGCGGTCAGGTCGCCCTGGCCCAGCGCCTGCATCGGTTGGATGATCGAGTTGATGCCGGCGGAGACGTCCTGCACGAGATAGAAGCTGACGCCGATTCCGGCGATGACGGCGACACCGAGAATGATCGCGACGAGCATGAACGCATAGTAGAAAGTGTCAGCCGCATCTGCAGCAGCCTGATCGCCGCCCTTGGTGTTGAGCTCGATATCCTTGTTCAGGACCTCATCCGCCTGGAGGCCGATCTTGTTGACCGTCTTGGAATTCAGTTCCTGAGCGTCGTGCGGAATCTTGCCGGCATCGCGGCGCGACAGCGCAAAAACCTCTTCGGTACCCTTCTTGTAGTCGTCCCAAAGGCTCGACCACTGAGTGTAGAGCGCCCGTTCCGCCGGTGACGTGATCATGGGCTCATAGTTCCTGCGCGCCTTCGCGAGCCCATCGAGCACCGTGACGGCGGTCTTCTCGTTCGCGAGCTTGTCGTCGAGCGTTTCAGCCAGCATGTGCTGGCGAACCACGTTGCGGTAGGTGATGACGCTGGCTCGAATCTCGCCGATCACGCGAACGCTGGGCATCCAGTTCGTGGTGATGTCGACCGTGTTGGCGTTGATCGTCCGCATCTTCATGACGGCGAGCAGGCCCATGCCGGCCATCGCGACAAGCAGGAATGCCACGACACTGATGATCTTGGCGCGGATGGAGATGGTGGCGAGCATAACTGGTCTCTTTGCGTTGGCGCGGTGCGCGTCCTGAAATTGCGGATCAACCAAAGGCGCGGCGCCGATATCCAACAACAAAGCGACTGAGCAGTTGTTAACTACGACTCCGTACGAGTACGGAACCTTAAAGAAGTGAATGAGCGACTAAGAACGCTCTGCGCTCAGCGCATGAGCCCAAGCGCATCGGAGAAAAAGTCCGGTCTGCCGAAGTTGCCCGACTTCAACGCGAGCAGCATGTCGCCGGCTTCCGCGCCGACGGCGCGCAGCACCGGGACGCCCGCAGCGATCTCCGCGCCGACCAAGAAGCCAGGAATCTTGAGGCGGTCGACGACCGCGCCGGAGGTCTCGCCGCCGGCCACGATCAGGCGTCGAACACCTGATTTTACTAGGCTTTCGGCAATGTCGGCCATCGCCTGCTCAATGGCGTGACCGGCCGCGTCGCGGCCGTGACGCGCCTGCAACGCGCCGACGTCATCCGGTGTCGCGCTCGATGCAATCAGCACCGGACCATCGGCGAGCCGGGGCCTGGCCCAGGCCAGCGCGCGCTCGGCTTCACCTTTTCCCGTAATAATACTGTCCGGGTTGAGACGGAGCACCGGCATGACGGATTCCGCCCTGGCAATCTGCTGTAACGTCGCCTGCGAGCAGCTTCCGGCAAGGCACGCCGCCGCTCCGCCGACGACGGCGCCCGACTCACTGCTCGCCGCCGCTGACTTGACCTTGCCGGTCGACACCAGCGCGCGCGCGAGCCCCAGGCCGACGCCGGAGGCACCGACCGACAGCCGACGCTGGGCTGCGACAAGGCCGATGGTTTCGAGGTCGCGGTCGAACACGGCGTCGATGATCGCGGCGCCAGTGCCCTTACCCGTTAATTCAGCGAGGCGAGCCCGCACGGCATCAGCACCGCGCGTCACGGTCGCGAGGTCGACGAGGCCGATTGGCGTCTTGCTCTGACGCGCCAGCACGCGGACCAGGTTGGAATCGTGCATCGGGTTGAGCGGATGGTCCTTCAGCGGGCTCTCGTTCAGCGGCACGGCGCCGACGAACAGATTGCCCTGGTAGACGGTGCGACCGGTCTCCGGGAAGGCCGGGGTCACCAGAACGGCGGCCTCGCCGCAGTCAGCGCGCAATGCGTCCATCACCGGGCCGATATTGCCGGCATCGGTGGAATCGAAGGTCGAGCAGATCTTGAACAGCACGTGGCTCGCGCCGCGGCCGCGCAGCCACTTCTCCGCCGCACGCGAGCGCGATACGGCAAGTCCGGCCTCGATCGAGCGGCTCTTCAGCGACACCACGACGGCGTCGACCTCAGGCAGCGCGAGATCGTCGGCGGGCACGCCGATGGTCTGCACGGTACGCAGGCCCGCGCGCGTCAGCGTGTTGGCGAGATCGGAAGCGCCGGTGTAGTCGTCGGCGATGCAGCCCAACGCAAGTGTCACGGCTTAACTCCCGCATAGGGCTTGAACCAGGCGAGGCCATCGGTGGTCTTGCCGCGTGGATTGTATTCGCAACCGACGAAGCCGGCATAGCCGAGCCGGTCGAGCTCGGCGAACAGGAATGGATAGTTCAGCTCCTCGCTGTCTGGCTCATTGCGCGAGGGAATGCTCGCGATCTGGATGTGGCCGATGATCGGCATCATCTCGCGCAATCGCATCGTCACGTCGCCATGGATGATCTGGCAGTGATAGATGTCGAACTGGAGCTTCAGGTTCGGAAGCCTCAACTCCTGGATCAGATCGCGGGCGAAGCCGAAATCGTTGAGGAAATAGCCGGGCACGTTGCGCGGATTGATCGGCTCGAGCACCACGTCGATGTCGTGCGGGGCGAAGAACTCCGCGGCCCACGCCACCGACTTGTAGAAGGCCTCGATAGCGACACGCTCGCCGCGGTTGGCGATGCCGGCCATCAGGTGGAGGCGCTTGACGGCGGTCGCCTTGGCGTAAGGCAGCGCCGTCTCGAGGCTCGCCTTGAGATCGGAAAAGCGCGCCGGGAGCGCAGCAAAGCCCTTCTCGCCGGCGTTCCAGTCGCCCGGCGGCAGGTTGAACAGTGCCTGCGTCAGGCCGTTGCGCTTGAGCCGCTCGCCGATAGCTTCGGCCGGATGCTCGTAAGGAAAGAGAAACTCGACCGCAGTGAAGCCCGCCTGCGCGGCAGCATCGAACCGGTCGAGGAATGGTACCTCGGTGAACATCATCGAGAGGTTGGCGGCGAAACGGGGCATTGGAATCCTCTTGTCTACTTATCGCCGGGAAGCTTCACGCCGGTGACCTGCGCATACATCCGCGCCACCGAGGCATCATCGTCGCGCCCCATGCCGGCTGCGGCCGTCATCAGGAACATCTGGAGCGCTGCGGCCGAGACCGGCACCGGAAATCTGGCGCTGCGCGCCATGTCCTGGATGATGCCGAGGTCCTTGACGAAGATCTCGACCGCGCTGCGCGGCGTGTAATCGCCATCGAGCACGTGCGGCATGCGGTTCTCGAACATCCAGGAATTGCCGGCGGAGGCCGTGATCACCTCATAGACCTTGCGGATGTCGAGGCCCTGCTTGGCCGCGAACGCCATGGCTTCGCTGGCCGCTGCGATGTGCACACCGGCGAGAAGCTGGTTGATCATCTTGAAGGCGGCGCCCTGCCCCGCGGCATTGCCGAGCTCGTAGAGCTTGGCGGCCATGGCATCGAGCGCCGGACGCGCCTTTGCGAAGGCGGCAGAGCTGCCGGAGGCGAGGATGGTCAATTCGCCCTGCGCTGCGCGCTGCGCGCCGCCCGAGATTGGCGCATCCAGATAATGCCGGCCGGTGGCCTCCAACTGTTTTGCGAGGCGACGCGCCACGTCGGGATCCATGGTGGCGGAGGATATGAAGACGCTATCCTTCGGCAAAGTCTCGGCGACGCCGTCCTTGCCGAACAGGACCGTCTCGGTCTGCGCAGCGTTGACGACGACGCTGACGACGATGTCGGCGTCCTTGGCCGCCTCAGCCGGCGTCCTGGCGCCCGCGCCGCCATCCTTCACGAAGCGCGCCACCGCTTCAGCCGAAACGTCGCAGCCCGTCACGGCATGGCCGGCGCGCTTCAGCGAGGTCGCCATGCCAAACCCCATCGAGCCGAGCCCGATGACGGCGATGCGCTGATTCTGTGTCGTGGAGGCGGACATATAACTGACCCTTGCGAACGTTTCCCGGACGGCCGCCGTTGGTAGCAGCTTGGTCAACCGAATAACACGGCTTGGCCGCGCTGCCAAAGCGTGAGACAAGCAGGCATGACGGCCATGAGCAACGAGACGCGGCTGCGTGAGGATATCTGCCGCTTCGGACGGTCCCTGTTCGAGCGCGGGCTGACGCCGGGCTCCTCCGGCAATATCAGCGTCAGGCTGGATGGCGGCGGCTGGCTGGTGACGCCGACCAACGCTTCGCTCGGCTTCCTCGATCCGGCGAAACTGTCGCGGCTGGACGATCAGGGCCGGCTGGTTTCGGGCGATGCGCCGACCAAGGAAGTTCCGCTGCACACCGCGCTCTACGATACGCGCGGGAGCGCGCGCGCCATCGTGCATCTGCACTCGACCCATTCGGTCGCGCTCTCGATGCTACCCGAGATCGACCCGCGCGCCGCGCTGCCACCAATGACTGCCTATTATTTGATGAAATGCGGCGCCACCGCGCTTGTCCCGTACTACCGGCCGGGCGATCCCGCTGTGGCCGATGCGATCAAGGGGCTGGCGGGGAAATATTCATCCGTGCTGCTCGCCAATCATGGCCCGGTGGTCGCCGGCGACACGCTTGAAGCCGCGGTGTTCGCGACCGAGGAGCTGGAGGAGACGGCGAAGCTGTACCTGCTGCTGCGCGGAATGAATCCGCGCTATCTGTCGCCGGAGCAGGTAGCGGATCTCGTGAAGGTGTTCGGAGTGACGCTACCGGAGCATGGGCACGAGCATTAGCTTCGTGCGGTCATGAGTGGAATAGGGCCACCTCTCCCACCACTTTCATTCCCCGCGAAGGCGGGGAATCCAGTACGCTGCGGCTTCTCCGTATCCCACTGACGTCTCGGAATACTGGATCGCCCGCCTTCGCGGGCGATGACACCGAGAGCGTGGGACGCGCGCGCCCAACACTTTGTGGCTAAAGCCCGAGATACGCCTTGCGCACGTCCGGATTGTCCTTGATCTCCGCGGATGGCCCCTGCATCAGCACGCGGCCGGTCTGCAGAATGTAGGCGCGGTCGGCGATTTCGAGGCACTCGGCCATGCGCTGCTCGACGATCAGCACGGTCATGCCGGCGTCGCGGATGCGCTTCACCGCTTGAAAGATCTCGTCGACGAGCTTCGGCATGATGCCCTGCGAAGGCTCGTCCAGCATTAGCAGCCGCGGGCGCGTCATCAGCGCACGGCCGATGGCGAGCATCTGCTGCTCGCCGCCGGAAAGCGTCTCGGCGCGCTGCTCCAAACGTTCGGACAGGCGCGGAAACAGCTTGAAGACGAGATCGAGCGGCCCCTCGCGGTCCGCTTCGCCACGATAGAGATAACTGCCGAGGCGAAGATTGTCGCGCACCGAAAGACGCGGGAACAGTCGGCGGTTCTCCGGCACATAGGCGATGCCGGTGGCGGTGATGTGATGCTGCGCCATGCCGTCGAGGCGCTTGCCGTCAAACGTCACCGTGCCCGACCGCGGGCGCTCGGCACCGGCGATGGATTTCAGCAGCGTCGACTTGCCCGCACCGTTGGCGCCGGCGACGCAGACGATTTCGCCCTTCTGGACCTCGATCGAGACCGCGGAGATCGCGACCAGGCCCTGATAGGCGGTCGTGACTTCATGCACCGACAGCATGACGATCTCCCAGATATGCGCTGATCACCTTGGGATCGCGGACGACCTCAGTGGGCTTGCCCTCGACCAGCACCTTGCCGAGGTCGAGCACGATGGCGCGATCAACCAGCGGCATCACAATCTCCATGACATGCTCGACCATCAGAACGGTGATGCCGGCGTCGCGCACCTTGCGCACCAGCGCCACGCCGGTCTGTGCCTCGGTCGGCGTGAGGCCGGTGAGGACTTCGTCGAGCAGCAGCAGTTTCGGTTCGGTCGCGAGCGCGCGTGCGACTTCGAGGCGGCGCTTTTCGGCCGGCACGAGGTCGCTCGCGAGCACGTCGGCACGCGCGGCAAGACCGGTGAACTCCAGCACCTCATGCGCCTTGCGACGCGCCTCGCGCATCACGGTGTTGCGCACCAGAGCACCAACGATGACGTTGTCGATGACCGTCATGGTCTCGAAGCTCTTGACCACCTGGAAAGTGCGCCCGACGCCGCGCTGGCAGCGCTCGGCCGCCGGCATGTGGGTGACATCCTCGCCGTCGAACCAGATCGAGCCTTGAGTGGGCGGCAGGACGCCGGCGATGAGATTGAACAGCGTCGACTTGCCGGCGCCGTTCGGGCCGATCAGGCCGACGATCTCGCCGCGGCCGACCGAGATCGAGACGTCGCTGTTGGCGACGAGGCCGCCGAACCGCTGCCAGACACCGCGGGTTTCAAGGAGCGCGGTCATCGCGTGGCTCGCTTCGCTTTTGTGCGCGAGAAAAGGCTCACCAATCCCTGCGGCAAGGCCAGTGAGATCAGCACGATCAGCGTGCCGTAGACGATAAGATCGACGCCGCGGCCGGAGCCGCCGATATAGGAGCGCGTCAGCTCCGTCATCGGGATCAGGATGGCAGCGCCGAGCACGGGCCCCCAAAGGGTGCCAATGCCGCCGAGAACGGCCGGCAGCGCCATCAGCAGCGAGAACTGGAAGCCCATCACGCTCTCAGGATCGATATAGGCGAGGAACTGCGCATAGAAGGCGCCGCCGACGGCAACGAGGAAAGCGGAGACGGCCGCCGCGCCCATCTTGGAGTTGAACACGACGACGCCGAGGCTTTCAGCTGCTTCCGGGTTGTCCTTCACCGCGCGCCACCAAAAACCCCATTTGGAATCTTCGAGCCACCAGGTGACGAACCAGGCGAGGCTGCACAGCGCCAGCGCAAAATAGAAGTACGGCAACTTGCTGCGCATGAACTGGAATTTCAGCCAGCTGTCGCCGCGCACCGGAATGGTGATTCCCATCGCAGCCCCCGCCCACTCCCAGTTCTGGAACAGCAGCAGCCCGATCTCGGCGATGACGATGGTCGCGATCACGAAGTAATGGCCGCGCAGGCGGAAGAAGGGATAGCCCAGCCCCATCGCGATGACGGCCGCGATCACGCCGCCGGCGAGCATGCCGAACCAGGGCAGCACGCCGAACTTCGTGAACAGAAGCTCGGTGGTGTAGGCACCGATCCCGAAATAGAGCGCGTGTCCCAGCGAGATCTGTCCGCAATAGCCGGAGAGGATGTTCCAGCTCTGCGACAGCGCCGCATACATCAAGGTCAGGATCAGGATGTTCTGGACGTAGACGTCCTTGATGAACAGCGGCGCAAGCGCGGCCAGTGCGGCCAGCACCGCGGCGATGATGAGGTCGCGGCGGCGCCGCGCGGCAAAATTCTTGTCCATCACATCGACCCGAACAGGCCGCGCGGCCGGATGAAGACGACGAGGAGATAGACGGCGTAGATGCCGACCGACTTCAGCGAGGGCGGCAGCACCAGCGCGGTGACCGCCTCGACGAGGCCGACGATGATGCCGCCGGCGAAGGCGCCAAACACGCTGCCAAAACCACCCAGCGCCACCGTGACATAGGCGATCAAGGCGAAGGACGCGCCGACATCGGGATAGATGTAGAAGAACACCGCCATGATCGCGCCGGCGAGGCCGACCAGCGCGGCTCCGAGGCCCCAACCGAGTGCGAACACGCGGTTCTTGTCGATGCCGACGAGCGCGACCGCACCGGGATCTTCACGGGTGGCTTCCAACGCCCGGCCGAAGTCAGTGCGATGAATGAAGAAATAGAGGCCGGCAAAGGCCGCGATCGAAACCAGCGCGCCGATGAGCTGCGGCTCCGGCAGGAAGATGCCGGCGACCGAGATGGTTTTGCCGCCGAGCCAGGACTGTGGAATGCTGCGATAGTCCGGCGTGAAGAAGAACTGTGCGAGGCCGCGCATCACGATGGCGAGGCCGAAGGTGGAGAAGATCTGCACCATGCCTGCATTGGCCTTGGCCCGCATGGCGAAGCGTACGACTAATAGATAGACCACCGCTCCGAATACGAAGAGTGCCGCCGCGACCAGCGGCGCCGACAGCAAGGGATCGATGGCGAAGAACGCGAACAGGAAGAAGGACGCGTACATCGCAATCATCAGGAACTCGCCATGGGCGAAGTTCACGACGTCCATCAGACCGAAGATCAGCGCGAGGCCGACCGCAATCAGTCCGTAGAGCAGGCCCATGAGAAGGCCGCTCGCGAGACTCTGTATAATGGCTTGGGCTGTCACCTCTGGTCCCCCGCTCGAAATGTCTTCGTGGGCTTCGTCATAGCGAGCGAAGCGAAGCAATCCAGAATGTCACCGCCGGGCGTGGTCTGGATTGCTTCGTCGCCAGCGCAAAATTGCTTCGCAATTTTGTCGCGGGCTCCTCGCAATGACGAGGCGCTCACGACGATCTCGATTGCTCCCCTGTTCCGGCCCCGCTTACTTCATCGGCCAGATCGCCTCGGCGATCGCGGCCTGCGGCGGGAAGACGGTGACGAACTTGCCGCCGACATATTGCAGCAACACCGGGTCGGCGTCGTTGTTCTGGCCCGCCTCGTCGAACTTGACGCGCTTCCAGGGCATGATGGTCTGCTCGCCCGGGATGTCGGTCGCCGCCAGCGCGTCGCGGATCTTCTCGCCGTCGGCCGACTTGGCGCGGTTGATCGCGTCGGCGAGGATGATTAGGCCCATGAACTGGCGCGAGGTGAGGTCGTTGAAGTCCTTGCCCGAGCGCGCCTTGAACATCTCGTTGATCTTGCCGACCATCGGGCGCTTCTGCGCAAGGTCGAGCGAGAAAGTGCCGCGCGAGATCACGCCTTCGAGCTTATCGCCGACGGCATCATAGAGCGCCTTCTCGGAGAAACCGGCGTCCTGCGCCACGATAGCGTTCGGCTTGTAGCCGAGCTCGGCCATGGTCTTGACGAGGAGGATACCGTCGGTGGTGTAGCTCGAAGGCATCAGCACATCGGCATTCGCGGTCTTGAGCTGCTGCACCTCGGCCGAGAGCGAGGGCGAGTTGGCGCGATACTTGATGTCGGACACGATCTTGTAACCGCGCTCGCCGGCGATCTTGGCCTGGGCGTTGCCCGAGTCGGTGCCGAAGATGGTGTCCTCGTGGAACAGCGACAGCGTCTCGATTTTGGTGCCCTTCTTCTTCATGGCGTCGAAGAAGTCGAACATCGCGGCCGAGTACATTTCGTCATGCGGGGCGGCGCGGAAGTAATATTTGAGGCCGCGGCGATGCAGGCTCGGCGAGGAGTTGTCGGCCGAGACGAACGGGATCTGGTAGCGTTCGCAGATCTGGCTGACGGTAACGGCGACCGCGCTCTGATAGGTGCCGATGATGGCGGAGACCTTCTCCTGGGTGATCAGGCGCTCGGCCTCGGCGCGGCCCTTCTGCGGATCGGCCTGGTGGTCGGCGAACACGAGACGCACCTTTGCGCCGCCGAGACCCGGCAGGCCCTCGCCCTTCGCGAGCGGCAGATCGAAATCGGTGTCCTTGTTGATGACCTCGAGCGCGGTCTCATAGGCCTTCTGCGCGTCGACGCCCTGCTGGGCGCTGCCGCCGGAGAACGGATAGATGACGCCGATCACGACTTCCGAGGTCTGGGCGCGTGCAGCCAGCGGCACCAGCGCTGCGGTGGCGGTGGCTCCTAACAGCACGTCGCGGCGAGAGATCGTCATGGCAAAGTCCCCTCTTACTGAATTTCGATTGATCGAATGAAGCGATTGATGAATGCGGTAAAGCCCGAAGAAGCAGCAAACGCTGCCTACTAAATCACGGCCATGCTCCTGTTCTTCAGATCCGTCACCAGCATCAGGCCGGGCGAATGCGTGATCGCGAATGGCACCTTCGCGGCGTTGATCACCGATTGCGGCGTGACGCCGCATGCCCAGAACACCGGGATCTCGTCGTCGGCGACGGGCACGGGGTCGCCATAGTCGGGCTTGGCGATGTCCTTGATGCCGATCAGATGCGGATGGCCGAGATGCACGGGCGCCCCGTGCACGGCGGGATAGCGCGAGGTGATCTGCACCGCACGGATCGCATCCGCCGGCTTGAACGGACGCATCGACACCACCATGGGCCCGGCGAACGGACCGGACTCGCCGCAAGCGATGTTGGTGCGGTACATCGGCACCCGCACATTACGCTCGATGTGGCGGATCGGCATGCCCTCGTCGAGCAACGCCTCTTCGAACGAGAACGAGCAGCCGAGCACGAAGGTCACGAGATCGTCGCGCCAGTACTTCGACACGTCGGTCGGCTCGTCGACCACCTCGCCGTCACGCCAGACGCGGTAGCGCGGCACATCCGTGCGGATATCGAGATCGGCGCCGAGCGCCGGGATGTGCGGACTGCCAACGTCGGACATGCCGATGATCGGGCATGGCTTGGGATTGAGCTGGCAGAAGCGGTGAAAGGCGCTGGCGTATTCGGCCGGCAGGATCGCCAGATTGCCCTGGACGAAGCCGGGGGCGACGCCGGCGGTGGAGGCGACGAGCCCCTCACGGTAGGCGACCCGAGCCTTGCGGCTCGGGAGCGTGTCGGGCGTTTCAGTTTGCTGCACTGCCGCAAAAACAGTCATCTGATCGACCTGCCTATAAACTCGACAAAGACAGCCAACACCAGGCGTGCTATAAAGTCTAATCTTCCTTTCTAATCGATCTCGATAAATCAAATTTATATATCGGGAAAATCCTTCCAATGCTGGACTTCAGGTCGATCGAAACCTTCCTCTGGGTTGTGAAGCTCGGCAGCTTTCGCGGCGCCGCGGCACGGCTCAACACCACCCAGCCAGCGATCTCCCAGCGCATCGCGCAGCTCGAGCGCGAGATGGGCGTAAAGCTCCTGAACCGCGATCATCGCGTGGCTTCGCCGACGCCGAGTGGCCGACAGATGATGGTCTATGCGGAGAAGTTGATCGGCCTGCGCGCGGCGATGATGGCGGAGATCGGCGACCGCTCCGCAATGCGCGGCGTGATGCGCCTCGGCGTCGCCGAAACCATCGTGCACACCTGGCTGCCGCGCCTGGTGAAGAGCGTAAACGAGATCTATCCGAACCTGTCGCTCGAGATCGAGGTCGACATCACGCCGAACCTCACCGCGCGCCTGCTCGCGCAGGAGATCGAGCTTGCCTTCGTGGTGGGACCGCTGTCTGCTTCGGGCGTGCACAACCGCGTGCTCGCGGATTATCCGATCGGATTTCTCGCAAGTCCCTCGCTCGGCCTCGGCAAAGGTCCGGTGACGCGCGCCGAGCTGGCGCGGTTTCCGATCATCACCTTCCCGCGCAAGACGCGGCCTTATGAGGTCGTGCGCGAGGTCTTCGACCGGCCGGAGCTGCCGCCGATCCGGCTGCACGCGTCGGCGTCGCTGGCGACCGTTATCCACATGGCGGTCGAAGGGCTCGGCATCGCGGTAATCCCCGACGCCATCGTCGAGAACGAGCTCTCCGACGGGCGGCTGCAGCTACTCGACACCGACCTCGCCATCTCGCCGCTGACGTTCACGGCAAGCTGGCTCGCCTCGCCCGACGTCGTGGCGGTGGAGCGCGTCGCCGAGCTTGCACGGCAGATTGCGCAGAGCAGCCTCGCGGTTGACGAGCCCGCGCTGGCGCGTCATTGAAAAAAGACGCCGGACAACCTTCAACGTCATTCCGGGGCGATGCGACGGGACCGCGCGAAGTGCGGCCCGGCAGCATCGAACCCGGAATGACAACTGAGAGACTGACCGCATGAGCCGAGCCGCCACCAACCTGCAAATCGATTCCGCCCGCCTCTGGGGCTCCATCCACGAGACCGCGCAGTTCGGTGCGACGCAGAAAGGCGGCGTGCGGCGACTGACGCTGAGCACCGAAGACAAGCAGGTGCGCAACTGGTTCCGGAAGGCCTGCGAGGACGCCGGCCTCGAAGTGCATGTCGATGCGCTCGGCTCGATGTTCGGCCTGCGCAAGGGCCGCGACATGTCGAAGCCGCCCGTCGGCATCGGCTCGCATCTCGACACCCAGCCGACCGGCGGCAAATATGACGGCATTCTGGGGACGCTCGGCGCGCTTGAAGTCATCCGCACGCTGAACGACGCCGGCATCGAAACCGAAGCGCCGATCTGCGTCGTCAACTGGACCAACGAGGAAGGCTCGCGCTTCGCGCCCGCGATGATGGCCTCGGCCGCCTATGTCGGCGATTTCACCACCGACGATATTCTCTCGCGCAAGGACGCCGAGGGCGTCACAGTGAGCCAGGCGCTCGACGGCATCGGCTATCGCGGCGACAAGCCGGTCGGCTTCCAGAAGCTCGGCTGCTTCGTCGAATTGCACATCGAGCAGGGTCCGATCTTGGAAGCCGAGGGCAAGACCATCGGCGTGGTCGATTCCGGCCAGGGCGTGCTCTGGTACGACGGCAAGATTTCCGGCTTCGAGAGCCATGCGGGATCGACGCCGATGCCGCTGCGGCGCGATGCGCTCGCCACGCTCTCGGAGATCGTGCTGGCGATGGAAGCGATCGCCAAGAAGCACGGGCCGAAGGCGGTCGGCACCATCGGCGAGGCAGTGATCGTAAACCCCTCGCGCAACGTCATTCCCGGCGAGATCGCCTTCACCGTGGATTGCCGCAGCGCGGATGGCACGATCATGGATGCGCTCGACCGCGATCTTCGCGCCGCGATCGCCGAGATCGCCGCGCGCCGCAAGGTCGAGGTCAAGATCGACCTGGTCTGGCGCAAGCCTCCGACGCACTTCGATCCCAAGCTCATAGCGGCGGTCGAAAACGCGGCGAATACGCTCGGCTACTCCAGTCGCCGCATCACCTCCGGCGCCGGCCACGACGCCTGCAACCTCAACACCGTCATGCCGGCGGCGATGGTGTTCGTGCCCTGCAAGGACGGAATCAGCCACAACGAGCTGGAGGATGCCACGCAGCCGGACTGCGCCGCAGGCACCAACGTGCTGTTGCATACCGTGCTGGCCATCGCCGGCGTCGCATCCTGATCGGAGAGAGCCATGCGCAGAGTTTTCGTCGACGCCAACGAAGCCCTCGCCGTGATCATGGAGCGGCTGGCAAAGCCCGGCGATCCAAAGGTGCGGATCCACAGGGATCCCGACATCAAGCCCGAGCAATATCCTGAAATCCTCGATGGCGCCGAGATCGCGATCGTCGACCACACGGCGCTCCCGACCGAGGTCGCGAAGAGATGCGCGGGCCTCAAGCACGTCGTTTTCCTCGGCACCGGCGCGCGCAGCTACATGAATCCGGAGGAGCTCGCAGAGCTTGGCATTTCCGTGCATCTGATCAAGGGCTATGGCGACACCGCTGTGGCCGAATCCGCGATCGCGCTGATGTGGTCCTCCGCCCGCGTCATCGCGATGATGGATCGCGAGATGCGCGCCGGCAACTGGCTGCGCGAGGACGGCATGCAGCTCACGGGCAAGACGCTCGGCCTGATCGGCTTCGGCGGCATCGCCGCCGAGGTCGCGCGCATTGCGTCCGGCAGCGGCATGAAAGTGATCGCCTGGAACCGCTCGCCGAAGACCCACTCCGGCGTGGAGTTCACCGACCTCGACACGCTGCTGGCCAGAAGCGACGTGGTATCGCTGCACTTGCTGCTCAACGACGAGACCCGCGGCATGATCACGCGCGACAAGATCGCGAAGATGAAGCCTGGCGTCATCCTGATCAACACCGCCCGCGGCGCCATTGTCGACGAACAAGCCATGATCGACGCGCTGAAGTCGGGCCACATCCGCCATGCCGGTCTCGATGTCTTCAATGTCGAGCCACTGCCGGCCGACCATCCGCTGACGACGATTCCGAACGTGACGCTGTCGGCGCATTCGGCGTTCCGGACGCCGGAGGCCAGCGAGAACCTCATTCATGCCGCATGGGAACATTGCCGCAGAATTGTGAAAGGATAAGAGCAACAACAATGGCCGACTACCGCACCATCAAGGCAGAGCCGCTCACCAACGTCATCCGCGCCATCGCGAAAGCCGGCGGCTCCTCGGACCGCGAAGCCGATCTCGTGTCCACCAACCTCGTCGAGGCGAATCTCAAGGGCCACGACTCGCACGGCGTCGGCATGATTCCGCGTTATGCCGAGGGAGTGGCCGAGGGCGGTCTCGCCGTGAACCAGCACGTCAAGATCGTGCTGGACACAGGCCCCCTGCTCACCCTGGACGGCCTCACCGGCTACGGTCAGGTGATGGGTTACGAGGCGATGGAGCTGGGCGCCGAGCGCGCCAAGCGCAACGGCGTGTGCGTCGTCGGCCTCTCCAACTCGCACCACATCGGCCGCATCGGCCACTGGGCCGAGCAGTGTATCGACCATGGACTGGTGTCGATCCACTTCGTCAACGTGATCTCGCGCCCAATCGTGGCGCCGTGGGGCGGCAGCGATGCGCGCCATGGCACCAACCCGTTCTGCGTCGGCATCCCGCGCAAAGGCAAGGAGCCGATCGTGCTCGACTTCGCCACCAGCAAGATCGCGCAAGGAAAGACCCGCGTCGCCCACAACAAGGGCGTCGAGCTGGAGCCCGGCACCATCATCGACAACGAGGGTAAGCCGACCACAAATCCGCGCTACACCGTGATCCCCCCGCACGGCGCGATCCTGCCCTTCGGCGAGCACAAGGGTTCGGGACTGGCGCTGGTGTGCGAAATCCTGGGCGGCGCGCTCACGGGCGGCCAGACCGTCAAGGGCCCGGATGACGGCAAGCGCCGCGTGCTGAACGGCATGCTCTCGATCATCATCGATCCGAACAAGCTCGGCACCGGCCAGAACCTCGCGCGCGAAGTCGAGAGCTTTGTCGCCTGGCACACTGCCTCGCCTCCCGGCCCCGGCGTCGACAGAGTGAAGATCGCGGGCGAGCCCGAGCGCGAGACCAAGAAGAAGCGTTTGGCCGAGGGCATTCCGGTCGATCCGAACACCTGGCAGGAGATCCTGGACGCCGGGAAGAGGTTCGGGCTGGATCAGGCCGCGATCGAGAAGATTGCGGGCTAGTTAAAAACGAAGGGCATCTCTCAATGTCGTCCCGGCCTTCGCCGGGACGACCCCGTGTTCGGTAGCCTGCCTTAGTCCACCATATCCGCGACCGCCTTGCCGCACGCGGTCGTGTCGGCGTTGCCGCCGAGGTCCTTGGTACGGAGCGTACGTTCGGCAAGTGTGCGCTCGATCGCATCGACGATTGACCTGCCGGCTTCCTTCTCGCCGAGATGCTCGAACATCATCGCGCCCGACCAGATCATTCCGATCGGATTGGCGATGCCCTGCCCCGCGATATCAGGCGCCGAGCCGTGCACGGGCTCGAACACCGACGGGAAATCGCCCTCCGGGTTGATGTTGCCTGATGGTGCGATGCCGATGGTGCCGGTGCAGGCAGGTCCGAGGTCGGAGAGGATGTCCCCGAACAGATTGGAGCCGACCACGACGTCGAACCAGTCCGGGTGCAACACGAAGTTCGCGGTCAGGATGTCGATGTGGTACTTGTCCCACTTCACGCCCGGAAACTTCCTGGCCATCGCCTCCACGCGTTCGTCCCAATAGGGCATGGTGATGGAGATGCCGTTGGACTTCGTCGCCGAGGTCAGGTGCTTCTTCGGCCGCGACTGCGCGAGCTCGAAGGCGAACTTCAGGATGCGGTCGACGCCGGTACGGGTCATCACGGTCTGTTGGGTGACGAACTCGCGGTCAGTATCGGGGAACATGCGGCCGCCGACGGAGGAATATTCGCCTTCCGTGTTCTCGCGCACCACCCAGAAGTCGATGTCACCGGGCTTGCGGCCCGCCAGCGGCGACGGCACGCCGGGCATCAGCCGCACCGGGCGCAGGTTCACATACTGGTCGAACTCGCGGCGAAACTTGATAAGCGAGCCCCACAACGAGACGTGGTCCGGGATTTTTGCCGGCCAGCCGACGGCTCCGAAGTAGATCGCGTCGTGCTTGCCGATCTTCTCCTTCCAATCATCGGGCATCATCTGGCCGTGCTTTTCGTAATAGTCCCAGGACGAGAAGTCGAAATGGTCAAAGTGCAGGGAGATGCCGTGTTTCTTCGCCGCTGCCTCCAGAACGCGCAGGCCCTCGGGCATCACTTCCTTGCCGATGCCATCGCCGGGAATGACTGCGATCCGGTATTGCTTCTTGCTCATCGAGAACGTCCTTGGTTGGTTCCGGCAGCCGCCGTCTTTTTTGGTCGCACTGCAATGACCCAAACTCGGCGGCAGTGCAACGCTGCACTGCAATGTTGACCATGGCGCGGCTGAGCGCCTACTGATTTCATCCTGTTCCCACCGAGCGAGTAACCTGCATGGATCTGCATTTGCGTGGCAAGCGCGTCCTGATCACCGGCGCGTCCAAGGGCATTGGCGCAGCCGCCGCCGAGGCCTTTGCCGAGGAAGGCGCGCACCTCCTGCTTGCCGCCCGCAGCGGCGATCAGCTCAAAGCGCTGGCGGATCGCTTGCGCTCCGCGCACCAGATCGATGCCGCCACAACCGTCGTCGACCTACGCAAGGCCGAGGACGTGGTGCGGCTCGCCAGGGAGGCGGCAGAGATCGACATCCTCGTCAACAATGCCGGTGACATCCCCGGCGGCTCCATCGACAAGATCGACGAGGCGACCTGGCGGCACGCCTGGGAACTGAAAGTGTTCGGCTACATCAACCTCACGCGCATGATCTACGCCCAGATGAAGGCGCGCGGCGGCGGTGTGATCGTCAACGACATCGGCGCGGCCGGCGAGAAGTTCGATGCCAATTACATCTGCGGCAGCGCCGGCAATGCCGCGCTGATGGCTTTCACCCGTGCGCTCGGAGGCAAGAGCCTAGCTGACAACATCCGCGTGGTCGGCATCAATCCCGGCCCCGTCGGCACCGATCGCCACGTCACGCTGCTCAAGACGCGGGCAAAGCACCAGTTCGGCGACGAGACCCGCTACAAGGAATTCCAGAGGAGCCTGCCGCTCGGCCGCCCCGCGCATGCACGCGAGATCGGCGACCTCATGGCGTTCCTGGCGTCCGATCGCGCCGGCTACACGTCGGGCGTGATCTACACGGTGGACGGCGGCATCAGCGCGGGGTGGGGTTAACTCCATCCTCGTCATTGCGAGCGACGCGAAGCAATCCAGAAATGCATCCGCAGCAAAAAAAGTCTGGATTGCTTCGTCGCTTCGCTCCTCGCAATGATGCAGCCTAGAACAAGCATAGGAGTAACATAATTGTCTCAAGACCTGATCCGCGAAACCGCATGCGCCGTGGTCGACAAGCTGCGGTCCGGCGACGTCTCGCCGCTCGAACTGCTGGATGTGCTGGAGAAGCGCATCAATGAGGTGGACGACAAGGTCAATGCGCTGCCGACGCTGTGCTTCGATCGCGCGCGGGATAGCGCGAAAGCGCTGATGCAGAAGCCGGCCGGCGCGCGCGGGCTGCTGGCGGGCCTTCCAGTGCCGATCAAGGATCTGACCGACGTTGCGGGCGTGCTGAATACCCAGGGCTCGCCGATCTACAAGGACAACGTCCCCGCAAAGTCCGACCTCATGGTCGAGAACCTCGAGGCCAACGGCGCCGTGGTCTACGCAAAATCCAACACGCCCGAGTTCGGCGCCGGCGCCAACACCTTCAACGAGGTATTCGGCGCGACGCTCAATCCGTGGGATACGTCCAAATCGGCGGCCGGTTCCTCCGGTGGCGCCGCCGTCGCGCTGGCCACCGGCATGGCCTGGCTCGCGCATGGGTCGGACATGGGCGGCAGCCTGCGCAACCCGGCGAGCTTCTGCGGCATCGTCGGCATGCGGCCGAGCATCGGCCGCGTCGCGCACACGCCGAAGGCGGGTATCAACCGTAATCTCGGCGTCCAGGGCCCGATGGCGCGCAATGTCGAGGATCTCGCGCTGCTGCTCGACGCGATGAGCGGCGACTATGCGGCCGATCCTCTGTCGCTGCCGGCGCCGGCAACCTCGTTCCTGTCGGCGGCGCAGTCGGGCAAGAAGCCGAAGCGCATCGCTTATTCGCCCGATCTCGGCATCACGCCGGTCGATCCCGAGGTCAAGGCGATCACGCGCAAGGCGGCGGAACGCTTCGCAGAAGCCGGAGCGACCGTCGAAGAGGCGCATCCGGACTGGCGCGAGGCGCATGAATGCTTCCACGTGCTGCGCGCCTTCGATTTCGCGATCAGCAAGGCCCAGCTGCTCCGCACCCAGCGCGACCTCCTCAAGCCCGAGGTGATCTGGAATATCGAGGAAGGCCTCAAGCTCACCGTCGAGCAACTCGAGCGCGCCGAAGCGCAACGCGTCGGCATGACCGCGCGCGCGATTGAGTTCTTCAACACCTACGATCTCTTGCTGGCGCCGACGACCATCGTGCCTCCCTTCCCGATCGAGCATCGCTATGTCGCCGAATGCGCCGGCAAGCGTTTCGACAATTACGTCGAATGGCTCGGCATCGTCTACGCCATCACGCTGGCCTGTTGTCCCTCACTGTCGCTGCCCTGCGGCTTCACGGCCTCGGGCCTGCCCGTCGGCATCCAGGTCGTCGGCGCGCCACGCGCAGATGCGCAAGTGATCGCCGGCGCCAAGGTGCTGGAGGATATCTTGGGTCTGCGCGGCACCACGCCGATTGATCCGAAGGTGAAGAAATAGTCGCGCTCTCGTGCCCTGGACGCAGCGCAGCGCTCCTTCAGCGGTGCGCTGCAGAGCCGGGGCCCAGCCCACGCTTTCCGCGATCGACCATGCATCTCCTGGGTCCCGGCTCTGCGGCGCAGCGCTGACGCGCTGCACCTTGTCCGGGACACGAGAGAGGTAGCGCGGGATTCTCACCTCCCGCTCGTCGCCTCCAGGCTCCGGCTATACCGCGACATCGCGAAGCAGAAGACGAAATAGATCGCGGCGACGAAGATGTAGACCTCCACCGAGAATTGCTGCCAGGCGGGGTCGATGATCGCCGTCTTCGCCGTCGTCAGCAGGTCGAAGATGCCGATGATCAGGACGAGGCTGGTGTCCTTGAAGAAAGCGATGAAGGTGTTGACCAACGGCGGGATGACGTGGCGGATCGCCTGCGGCAGGACGATCAACCGGTGCTTGCGCCAGTAAGACAGCCCCAGCGCATCGGCGGCCTCATACTGCCCACGCGGCACGGCCTGAAGCCCGCCGCGAATGACTTCTGCGAGATAAGCCCCGGCGAAAAGGATGATCGCGATCTGCGCGCGCAGGAGTTTGTCGATGTTGAAGCCAGCAGGCATGAACAGCGGAAACATTACGCTCGCCATGAACAACAAGCTCACCAGCGGCACGCCGCGGATCAGCTCGACATAGAGCACGCTGAGCGAGCGGATCGCCGGCAGCTTTGAACGCCGGCCGAGCGCGACGAGAATGCCGAGCGGGAAGCCGAAAGCTAGGCCGAAGGTTGCGAGGATCAGAGTCACCGGCAGTCCGCCCCAGCGATCCTGCGAGACGAAACTGAGCCCCAGCACGCCGCCCCACATCAGCACGCTGATCAGCGCCAACGCGCCGATCCAGAGATAGGCCAGCTCGCGCCGCCACAGGGCGCGGCGGGTAGAGAGGTAGAACAGCGCAATGAACAGCAGCACCGACAGCGCCGGCCGCCACTGCTCGTCAAACGGATAGGTGCCGAACAGGATGAAGCGGTATTTCTCAGGAATGATCGCCCAGCAGGCACCGACACCGCGCACCGCACGGCAGGCACTGGAGTCGTTCGCCGGCGTCAGCCAGACCGCATTCGCGATGCCCCATTGCGCGAAGCTGATCACACCTTTCGCGAGCACCGCCAGCAACGCCACCGTGAGGATGCCGTTCGGAATCGACGAGAACAGATTGGTGCGCAGCCAGCGCAGCACCGGGTTCCCAACTTGCGGTCGGCGGGCGGCACGTGGTGCGTCGGGGATATCGGTGATCACGGTCATGATCAGCGCTCCACCAGCGCGATGCGCGCATTGTACCAGTTCATGAAGAAGCTGATGCCGAGGCTGATGGTCAGAAACACCGCCATGATCAGTGCGATCGCCTCGATCGCTTGCCCGGTCTGGTTCAGCGTGGTGTTGGCGATCGAGACCACGTCCTGGTAGCCGATCGCCACCGCAAGCGAGGAGTTCTTGGTCAGGTTGAGATACTGGCTCGTCATCGGCGGCACGATGACGCGCAACGCCTGCGGCAAAATGATCTGCCGCAACATGAAGCTGCGACGCAGGCCGAGCGCGTTGGCGGCATCCCACTGGCCGCGCGGTACCGACTGGATGCCGCTGCGCACGATCTCGGCAATGAAGGCCGAGGTGTAGGTGACGAGCGCGATCAACAGCGCGAAGTATTCCGGCGCCAGCGTCAAGCCGCCGACGAAGTTGAAGCCGCGCAGTTCAGGCCATTCGATCTTCCAGGACATACCGAGCAGCACGGACACCAGCGCCGGCAGCGCGACGATGAGGCCGACCGCAAAGGGCCACGCCGGCCGCGGCTTGCCGTCGCGCATCTGTTGCGCGATCAGCCAGCGCCGGATCATGTAGAACGCCGCAAGTCCGAGCACCGCCACGCCGAGCACCCAAAGCTGCGGCGACCCGATCGGGATTGCCGGCAGGATCAGGCCGCGATTGGAAAGAAACACGCCCTCGATCGGCCGCCACGCCGCGCGCGCGGCCGGCAGCGCCTGCATCAGCACGTACCAGAACAGGAGTTGGAGCAGCAGCGGAATGTCACGGAGCGTTTCGACATAGACGGCAGCAAGCCGCGACAGCAGCCAGTTGGCGGACAGGCGCGAAATCCCGATCAGCGTGCCCAGAATCGTCGCAAGCACGATGCCGATCACGGCGACGCGCAAAGTGTTGGCGACGCCGACGACGAAGGCCCACAGGTAAGTGTCCTTCGGATTATAGGAGAGCCAACTGTCGGCGATCGGCATGCCGGCCTCGCGGCCGAGGAACGCAAAGCCGGTCGTGATACGGCGGGCCGAAAGATTGGTGACGGTGTTGGACCAGAGGAAGGCGATCACCGCAACCGCGATCCCGACCACCAGGACCTGCCAGAACAGTCCTTGCAGTTCGCGGCGTCCCCATGCGCCGAAGAAGCGGCGGCGCGGCGGTGGTCTCGGCGAGTCTGATGTCACAGCTCAAAAATCCTTCTCAAAAGCAACGATTTCCGGCGGCGCGCGTCAAGTGTTGCACCAATCTGAAATCCGTGCAACAAATGTTTCATGGCCGAGCCAGCGAAATCCTCGCCGTTGAGCGAACTCCGCATTGCATTGCCATCGCTCCCGATGCGCTTGCAGGAGGTCGGGCGCTTCGTCGCCGCCAACGACTACGACGCCACCACCCGTTCGATGCGCGATCTCGCCGCCGAAGCCGGCGCCGACCCCGCCGCATTCACGCGGCTTGCAAAGGCCATCGGCTATTCCGGTTGGGACGAGCTACGCGCTGCGCTGACCGAGGCGCGACGGCCGTCCCAGACATCGCCCTTCTCCGGCCGCGCAAAAGGTCGCCGTCACGGCCCAAATGCCGACGTCACGCTCGTCACCGACAAGCTCGAGGCCGAAGCCGCCGGCCTCCCACGCATCCCGGCGCAGCCGATTGCGGAAGCGGCCCGCGCGCTCCACGACGCCAAGCGGATCTGGATCACCGGCTATCGAAGCTGCCGCAGCGTCGCGGAACTGCTGAACTACGAGCTCCGGCTATTCCGACCGGAGCAGGTGCAACTCGTCGGCGCGTCCGGCCCCGACGATCTCGACCTCGGCGCCTTCAGGCCCGGCGAGGCCGTCATCGTCATCGGCTTCCTGCCTTACACAAATGCGAGCGTCCGCGTTGCGCAAGCCGCTCATCGCAGCGGCGCAACGCTGATTGCGATCGCAGATAGCCACTCGGCGCCGATGGCCGAAGGCGCCGACCACGTGCTGCTGTTCGAGGCCGCCTCCCCGCCTGGCTTTTTCCCCAGTCTCACCGGCGCGATTGCAATTGCGCAGTCGCTCGCTGCGGTGACGTTCTCGCTCGGCGGCGCGGCCGCGAAGAAGCGCCTTGAAAATACCGAGGCGCGTTTGGCAGCGGCCTCCACCTACGTCTCAGAGAAAGGTTGACCCATGACCGCTCGCACCAGCCGCGTCCTGCATCGTTCGTTGCGCGAAACTCCGCCCAAGGCGATCGGCGGTGAAGGCGTCTATCTCTTTGCCGAAGACGGGCGGCGTGTGATCGACGCTTCCGGCGGCGCGGCGGTCTCCTGTCTCGGCCACCAGCACCCGCGCGTGATTGCCGCAATGGCGAAGCAGGCCTCAACACTCGCCTATGCGCACACAGCTTTTTTCTCGTCCGAGCCGGCCGAGGCGCTTGCCGAAACGCTGGTCGGGCACGAGCCCGGTGGCCTCGCCTACGCCTATTTCGTCAGCGGCGGATCGGAGGCGATCGAGGCCAGCATCAAGCTGGCACGGCAATATTTCATCGAGCGCGGCGAACCGCAGCGGCAGCATTTCATCGCGCGGCGGCAGAGCTATCACGGCAACACCCTCGGCGCCCTTGCCGCGGGTGGGAATGCCTGGCGGCGCGCGCCCTATGCACCGTTGCTCTCGGCCGCCTTCAGCCATGTCACCCCGGCCTTCGCCTATCACGAGAAGCGCGACGGCGAGTCGGATGCGCAGTTCGTGGCGCGGCTTGCGGCCGAGCTCGAAGCCGAGTTCCAGCGACTCGGCCCGGACACCGTGGCGGCATTCCTCGCCGAGCCCGTCGTCGGCGCGACCGCCGGCGCCGTGACGGCACCGGACGGCTACTTCAAGGCCGTGCGCGAGATTTGCGACAGGCATGGCGCCCTTCTCATCCTCGACGAAGTCATGTGCGGCATGGGCCGCACCGGCACGACGCACGCCTGGGAGCAGGAGGGCGTCTTCCCGGACATCCAGGCGATCGCAAAAGGTCTCGGCGGCGGCTACCAGCCGATCGGCGCCATGCTTGCGAGCGGCAAGATCATCGACACCATCCGCTCCGGCTCGGGCGCCTTCCAGCACGGCCACACTTATCTGGCACATCCCCTCGCCTGCGCGGCCGCGCTCGCGGTGCAGGAGGTGATCCGCGAGGATCGCCTGCTCGACCGCGTCAAGGAGCGCGGCAAGCAACTCGAGCAACGCCTGATCGATCGCTTCGGCAATCACCGCCATGTCGGCGACATCAGGGGGCGTGGGCTGTTCTGGGCGATCGAGCTCGTCGCCGATCGCGCCAGCCGCACTTCATTCGATCCGGCGCTCAAGCTCAATCAGAAGATCAAGGCGGAAGCCTTTGCCAACGGCCTCGGCTGCTATCCCGGCGGCGGCACCGTGGACGGCGTCCGCGGCGACCATGTGCTGCTGGCGCCGCCCTATATCGCCTCTGCGGAGGAGATCGACCTGATCGTCGACCGGCTCGGCACGGCCGTCGACAACGTGTTGCGTAGTGTCAATCACTGAGGGGAGAGGAACATGATGAGAAAAGTGGTTATCGCCGCAGGTGTGCTCGCGGCATCGACGGTGATCGCGTCGGCGGCGACGCTCGACACGGTCAAGAGCCGGGGCACGCTGGTGTGCGGCGTCAGCGCCGGTTTTGCCGGCTTCTCCGCGCCGGATTCGCAAGGCAATTACAAGGGTCTCGACGTCGACTATTGCCGCGCGCTGGCGGCTGGCGTGCTCGGCGACCCCAACAAGGTGCGCTACGTCTCACTGACCGCGCAGAATCGCTTCACGGCGCTGCAATCGGGCGAGATCGACGTGCTCTACCGCAATTCGACGCAGACCTATTTGCGCGGCGTCACGCTGGGTCTGCGGCAGGGTCCGATCAACTTTTACGACGGCCAGGGCTTTGTGGTGAAGAAGGACCTCGGCGTGAAGGAGCTCAAGGACCTCAAGGGCGCCACCGTCTGCGTCGCGCAGGGCACCACGCATGAGGTCACGCTCGGCGATTACGGCCGGGCCAACGGCATCGACTGGAAGCCGCTGGTGTTCGACCGCATCGACACGATGTACCAGACCTTCTTCGGCGGCCGCTGCGATGCCATGACCCAGGACGCTTCCGCGCTCGCCGGCGCTGTGACGACCGCGGCGCCGAACCCCGCCGACTACGTCGTGCTGCCGCAGACCATCAGCAAGGAGCCGCTCGGCCCCTTCACCCGCAACGGCGACCAGGTCTGGAGCGACATCATCACCTGGCTTCATTACGGCCTGATCGAGGCCGAGGAGCTCGGCGTGACCCAGGCCAATGTCGACGAGATGGCGAAGTCGCAGACACCCGCGATCCAGCGGCTGCTCGGCGCCTCCGGCGACCTCGGCTCGCGGCTCGGGCTCGACAACAAATGGCTGGTCACGGCGATCAAGGCCACCGGCAATTACGGCGAGATCTATGAGCGCAATGTCGGCAAGGCGAGCCCGCTCAAGCTCGAACGCGGCCTCAACGGCCTCTGGAGCAAGGGCGGCTTGATGTACGCAATTCCGTTCAAGTAAACATCGCGCGTGTCCCGGACGCGCTGCAGCGTGTAACGCTGCTGCGCAGAGCCGGGACCCAGCGGCCAACAAGATGGGCCCCGGCTCTGCAGCGCAATACTGCGCATTGCGCTGCGTCCGGGGCACGAAAACTTACCAGGTACGCCCATTCAATCACGACGGCCCCATGCGCATCGCTCTGATCCACGCCCTCAAGCATTCCATCGCCCCGATCGAGACGGCTTTTGCAAAGGCATGGCCAGAGGCACGGCTGATGAACCTGCTCGACGACAGCCTCTCGGCGGATCTGGCGCGCGACGGGAAGCTCAGCGACGCAATGACCGAGCGTTTCCTCGCGCTCGGGGACTATGCAGCGGCGACGGGAGCCGACGGAATCCTGTTCACCTGCTCGGCCTTCGGCCCCTGCATCGAGGCGGTCGCACGCGCACATGCGCCGATGCCGGTGCTCAAGCCGAACGAGGCCATGATCGAGCGCGCCGTGACGATGGGCAAGCGGATCGGCCTGCTCTCGACCTTCCCGCCGACGCTGGTCTCGATGCCGCCGGAGTTTCCGGCCTCCGTCCAGGTCGTGCCGAAACTCGCCGAGGGCGCGCTGGCTGCGCTTGATCGCGGCGATCGCGCAGCGCACGACCGGCTGATCACGGAAGCTTCGCGCGATTTGCGCGATTGCGACGTCATTGCGCTGGCCCAGTTCAGCATCGCGGCGACTGCACCGCTCGTCGCGGAAGCCACCGGCCGTCCGGTCGTAACCACGCCGGACAGCGCCGTGGAAAAGCTGGAGAGACTGCTGGTGGCGAAGGCCTAGGGGCCAGCCTATTTCCGACGCTGCGCATCCTTGATCGCGACCGCGAGCGCCGCCTTCGTCTCGTTCACAAAATCCTCGACCAGCTCTTCGCGCGTGGCATGCGCTGCCTCGCCCGTGAACAAGCCCTGCTCGGCCAGCATCACCACGCCGTGTAGCGCAGCCCAGATCTTGAGCGCGTGCCGCTCGCGCAAATAGCCGACCGCCGGTACCTCCAGCGCTTCGACAACGAGTGCAAAGGTCTCGCGCGTGGCCTCGTGCAGCTCGCTGCCCTTGGCCGCGCATGACACGGTGCGCGAGGCGAACATCAACCGGTAGATGCCGTTGCGGCGCAGGCCGAAATCGAGCGTTGCCTGCGCCAGCCGCGAGAGTTTCGATTGCTTCGACGATTTCGCCATCGCCTCGCGCAGAATCGTGCTGAGCTGCCGGAACGCTTCCGCGGTCACCGCCGCAAGCAGCGCCTCGCGATCGGCGAAATGCCGGTACGGCGCCGGCTGCGAGACGCCGAGCTGTTTTGCCAGCGCCTTGATGCTGATCGCTTCAGCCCCACCCTGCTCCGCCTCACGCAAGGCGGCCTTGATCAGGGCATCACGGAGATCGCCGTGATGATAGGTGTTCTCAGGCTTGCGGGCGAGCTGTGACGGCATGTTGACGAGAAACCTATATTGTCTGTCAAACAAGAGCGGAGAATGTCGCATGAGCAAGATCAGGCACTTGCGTCACTCCGTTCAATCTGCCCTGCGAAATCTGCGAACCATTAGCTGCGAAATCAGCACGGGAGTCCATCAAAATTTCGAAGAGATTCTCATCGGCGCAACAGACCTCTCGATGGGTGGTGCAACTACACGGCGAAGAATACCCACGGCGACCTACCTCTCGCGCGATACGGCGCGATATCAAGAAGTAGCGCGAGGCGGCGTCTTCGCTGCCATACCCGATCGCAAAACTATATCGCGCGCGCCTGCCTGCGGACCTCGTTCGCGACGGGCCTCAAGGTCTCCGCCGGAGCCTTGCCGACGAGGCTGTAGCCAATCCCGCTATCGGCCCAGGTAAACCCGGTGGCGCCGTCGTTTGACTGTGCTGTCATTGGTGCGTTCTGGTCGCCACTGCTCATCGGCCGGGTCAGCACGACAACCCGGCTGCCATGGTCGTCATCATACATGAACATCGCGGCTGGTCCGTGCTGGGTCGCGACCAGGCGCCCGCCCATCAGACGGTAACCTGAGCTCGCCAGGTCCGGCACCTTGACGGGCCGATTGAGCCGGCTCGATATCCATTGGACGAGCTGAGCGGTGTCGGATGCTCGCACCTCGACCGGGCGGAGCCGATCCGGTGCGTAGACATTGTAGGAATAGGCTGCTTCCTGAGCGAGCGCGGCCAGGCCGCCAGGAGCTGCTTCCATCGAGCCGCGCACGATCCAGCCGCCAAACCCGCCCACGCTGAGCAGCAGCATCGCCGCGATCGCCCACCAGGCCGGCGGCGAACGACGCCTCTGGCCCTCGATGATGCGTGAAAGGTTCAGCTCGGGTGGCAACGGCTCGTCAGCAATCGGCGCCAGCGTGGCGCGCAACAGCTCGCGCTGGTCGGCAAAGCCGGCGACTCGCTTGGCGACATCCGGATGACCGGCGAGGTAGGAGCCGACTTCCGCTCGACGCTCCGGCTCGAGCACATCATCCACATAGGCGTGGAGGTCATCTTCCGTGATCGGCCGGTTGTTCATGTCAGCCTCCGCATCGTCACCACATTCCCTGGCGCACCGGCGACGCCGTCGAGCTCCTGCTGCAACCTCTCGCGTGCCCGCGACAGGCGCGACATCACGGTGCCAATCGGAACATTCAGTACCTTCGCGGCCTCCGCATAAGAGAGATCCTCGACGGCAACCAGCAGCAGTACGGCCCGCTGCTCCTCCGGCAGCCTTGCAAGCTTGTCCAGCACATCGTGATACATAAGCCGATGCTCCTGCGCGGCCGCCCCACGTAACTCGCCCTCCCCCGCCTCCTCGATCGGTACATGCCTGCCGCGCGATGACGCCTGACGGAATTGATCCGCCGCGAGATTGTGCAGGATCGTGAACAGCCAGGCGCGCACGCTGCCGTCCCGCCTCTGATGCCAGCGGCTGACCGCGCGCTCCAGGCAGTCCTGCACCAGATCGTCCGCGTTCGCGCGGTTGCGGACGAGCGCGCGCGCATAGCGGCGGAGGGCGGGGATCAGCGGCTCAACCTGAACCAACATGTCCTGCATCTCGCCCTCCGCCTGCGTTCCTTCGCGCTTGCGCGAACGTCAACGGGTCTCAATCTGGATCGCCTCGCCGGGCATGGCTGCGTCGCCGGGTGCGATCACAAGGTATCGCCTGTCAGCCTTTGCCCCCTGATCGACGATCTGCCGGATCGGGCCAACGGCGTTGACGATAGCCGATCCTGCCGGGTTCGTCATGAAAGCCGCAAGCGGCTGCAACGGGCCGCTGCCATCCTCGTGCTCGGCGACCGCCAGCACATATTTCTGCTTGGGCTGGAGACCTGTCACCGAGGCTTGCAGGATCTGGATCAGGCCCTGGTCGAACAGCGACACGCTGGTTGGCGCATTGCTGTCGCCCGTCCGCTGCTTGGGCGCCAAGGTGAGATGGGCAACCTGGCCGGCAACACCAAGCGGCTGCAGATTCTCCCGGTCGTCGGGATTGGGAGCGGCGTTGGGGACATAGGCAATCGCCTGAGGCGCTTGACCGATCGGAACGTTGGCAATCACCGTATTGGTCGCGGTATCGATCGCCGCCAGCGCATCGGCGTTCTCGAGGCCGACATAGATGCGCGTGCCATCACCCGACGGCCAGACGCCGTGCGGCAAGTTGCCGACCGGGATGGTCGCGACCTGCGAGAAATCGTCAGTGCGGAACACCTTAACTTCGTTCAGGCCGCCGATCGTGACATAGGCGAACGATCCCTTCGCGGTTTGCGCGAAGTTGACATGGTTCGTGATCGGGCCGGTGTCGATTGTCTTGATGAGGCTGAACGGGGGACGGGCGTCGAACACCTGTGTCTTGCCGACGTCCTTGAGCGTGAACCACACCTGCTTGCCGTCGGGCGTCGCAGCGATGTTCGGGCAGAACGGGCTTTCCTGCTTCACCTTGGCGACGATCTTATGATCGGCAACAGTGACGACGTCAGTTTCCGGATTGAACGAGGAGCAAATGTAGCCGTACTTGCCATCGGGCGAGAATATCTGCATGCCCGGGCCGCTCGGAGTCGTGATGCGCGTCTTCTCTTTAAAGCTCTTGGCATCGATCACGGAGATGTAGTTCTCGCCGCGCACCGTGACCCATACCTCCTTGCCGTCCGGCGTATAGAATGCTTCGTGCGGCGAACGGCCGACATAAGTCACGTGCTTGACGGCGTTGGTCGCGGTGTCGATGAAGGTCACCGAATTCGAGCCGATCGACACCACCGCGAGCGTGTGGTGATCGGGCGAATAGCCCATGCCGTGAACGAGCACCTGCCCCTTGTAAAGCGGGCTGAAGTTGAGGGGCTGCGGATCACCGAGCCGTATTACGCCGAGCAGCTTGTTGTCGACGGGATCGGTCACCGAGACCGTATTCGAGAACTGCTCGGCCGCATAAATGCGGTCATGATGGCTGATCGGTATGTCGGGCGAGGACAGCGCGCCGGGCGCTTGCCCTGCCCACGCAGCGGCCCCGGTCGCGAGCATCGTTGCCGCCAGGAAGAATGTCTTCCACGTTTTCATGTTTCGCTCCTAGTGTTTCATTCCGGAGGACATATCCATCTGCATGCCCGAATGATGATGATCGTGCGCGGCCGGGAGAGCCTGCGGTTGCGTCGGTGCAGGCGTCGTGTCGGTCGCCGGCTCGCCGATTGCGAGCTTCATCGCGGCAATCTCCTGCATCTGGTCGACGATGATTTCCTGCGCGATCCGCCGAAGCTGCTCGTTCTTGCCGTACCGCAGCTCGATCACCGCCATATCGATGGCCCCTTGATGATGCGGGTTCATCATTGCAACGAAGTCGCGATCGATGTCGCCGGTCGGCTTCGCCGCCATGTCGTTCATCATCTTGGTCATCGCCGCATCGTTCTCTTTCAGGAACGCGGATTCCTCGGCGCTCAGCCCCGCCGGAGGATCGGCTGGATGGTCTTCATGCGCGAACGCGAGCGGCGGGATCGCGCAAGCAATAAGGACCCGGCCACCAAACAGGATCGCGGCGAGCCCAAGTTTTCGGAGACGACACCTGCTCGCGAGTGTCGTGAGGAATCTGCGAGATGGCCGGTGCATCCTGAACTCCCATGTTGATCGCATGGAGGTTGGACGGCGCAGCGCGCCCCGTATTCCAAACGGCCACGAAAGTTCTTCGGCCGTGAGCGGCAGGCCTTCAAAAACGCGAGCTGCAGCAATGACTAAGGCACAAACCTTCAGCCGATCACAGAAGCGTTAGCGTCTTCGACAAGAAATGCTCCCGCTGGGAAATGATCGATTTTTCCGATTACAATGAACCAATCAATCCATTGGATCACTTTGTCGTCGCAGACCACAGTTGACGAAACCCGGAGTGACGCCAATGACCTCTGCCATCGACATCCACCATTCTTCAATCAAGCTCGCCATCCGCAAAACCATCGCAGCGCGTATGGAATCCGCCCGCGCGATCATCCCCGGGATCGCGCTGACCGGAGCCATCGCGCTCGCCGCAAAATCGCTTCACGGCGTTCCAGGGGTTGCCACGTTCAGCCCCATGATCCTCGCCATAGCGATCGGGATTTCGATACGCAATCTGGTCGGCACGCCGTCTTTCGCCGCCCCGGGAATCGCTTTCAGCATGCGTCGCCTGCTTCGAGCCGCGATCGTTCTCCTCGGCTTTCAGATCACACTGACCCAGCTTGCAGCCGTGGGGGCGCAGGGACTCTTCATCGTGATCGGCACGCTCGTTGCCACGTTTGGATTTACTCTTGCAGCCGGCCGGGTGCTGGGCGTCGACCGAAAGCTCACTGAACTGATCGCCGCGGGCACTTCGATCTGCGGTGCCTCGGCGGTGGTCGCAACCAACAGCGTCACCGGGGCGTCCGACGAGGACGTCGCTTACGCGATCGCCTGCGTCACCATCTTCGGCTCGATCGCGATGTTCGCCTACCCTGCGCTGCCCCATCTTCTGCAGCTCGATGGCGCAGCCTATGGCCTCTGGAGCGGAGCATCGATCCACGAGATTGCGCAGGTGGCCGCCGCTTCCTTTCAGAACAGCCAGGACGCCGGCGAAGTCGCGACGGTCGCCAAGCTCTCGCGAGTCATGTTGCTCGCCCCAGTAGTCGTCGCCCTGAGCGTCGCGCCCCGGCTTGCGGTCCGGGGCGCCGGCGGCAGGTCGGCAAGACCACCCCTGCCCTGGTTCGCAATCGGCTTTGTTGCGGTGGCCGCACTCAACAGCGCCGTGAGTATACCCGAAGGCGCGAGGGGCGCGACGGTCACCCTGTCCGCCTTCCTGCTCACGGTCGCCCTCGCCGCCATGGGCCTTGAGACCGACGTCTCGAAACTCTACGCGCAGGGGCTGCGTCCGGCTATATTGGGTGCACTTGCCTTCCTGTTCATTGCAGCATTCAGCCTGGCTCTCATCAAATTCGTGGGGTGACCATGACGCTCGAACAGCTCCGAATCTTCGCCGCGGTCGCCGACAAGCAGCACGTGACGCAAGCCGCCCGCGAATTGAATCTGACGCAATCGGCCACGAGCGCGGCGATCGCCGCGCTCGAAGGCCGTTATGGCGTCAAGCTGTTCGATCGAGTGGGTCGCGGCATCGTTCTCACGCATATGGGCCGCTCGTTTCTCGGAGAAGCCCGTGCCGTGCTGGCGCGTGCCCATGCCGCCGAGCAGGTCCTGCGGGACTTCGCCGGGCTCAAGGCCGGAAGGCTCGTGATCGCGGCCAGCCAGACGGTCGGCAGCTATTGGCTGCCTACGAGGCTGCTGGCTTTCAAGGCTATCTATCCCGGCATCGAGCTTGACGTGAAGATCGCCAACACCGAACACGTCGCGACCAACGTTCGCGACGGCATGGCGGATCTCGGCTTCATCGAGGGCGACATTGACGACGGCGCATTGTCGGCCCGGCGCGTCGACGGCGATGCTCTGGTCGCCGTCGTGGGCCCACAACACCCTCTGGCGAACCAGAGAAAGCTGCCTTCAGATTGGATTGCCACGACACCATGGATCCTTCGCGAGCCGGGCTCCGGAACGCGTGCCATGTTCGAACGGGCTCTGAAGAAGCGCGGAGTGCGCCTTTCCGACCTCACGGTGCAGCTCGAGCTCGCCTCGAACGAGGCAATTCGAACGGCGGTCGAGACGGGCCGCTGCGCCGCGGCCATCTCCGATCTGGTGGTCGCAAAGGCGATCGAGGCAAAGCGGCTGTTCCAGCTGGAGGGCGAGCTGGCGAAGCGGTCGTTCTACGCTTTGCGTCACAAGGAGCGGCATGTGAGCAAGGCCGAAGCAGCGCTGATGTCCAGCATCGCAGCGGGCGCGGCTGCATAGAAAGGCCTGCGGCCACACTTCTATCGCAACGATTGAACCGACCACGACGGAAGCGTTCGGACGTTGTCGATTCACGACGACGTCCTTTCCGCATTCGATCGTGGCCGACGATCAGAACGATCCAATCATCTCGTTGGATTACTGCCGCCATGCGGTCTACCTCTTGGGAGCGGCAAGCAGATTGAATATCCCGCTTGCCGGAACATCGAGATGGAGATTTACAATGACCCGTTCGCTCCGCACTTCCCTCACAATCGCCTTGCTTGCCATCACCGCTTCGACACTCGGTGCACCGCTCGCGCATGCCAGCAGCCTGATGCATTCCTCGGGCGACAGGAGTACCATTCACTCGCAGGAGCGCTTCCGCCTTGCCAACCGGCATCTGCCGTACCAGCGCCAGGCGCCGTCGCAGCAGCGCGTCGAAGATCCGTTTGCCGACCTGATCCTCGGATGAGTGGACCTGCGTAAAGCGCGCGACGCGCTATTCCCGGGTGGATCCAACGCGGACGCCATCAACAACAATTGCCTGGCCCGTCACTCCGCAGACATGGTGCTGAACCAGCCGGCCCTCTCCAAGTCCGCCTGGGACTCCGAGGTCCGCAAGATGATCAAGGTCTACAGAGCGCCCATCGACGAAAGCAATGTGCCCGCGATCGTCGAGTATCTCGTCAGCACGAAGGGAACGAACTAGCGTCAGGCCTGCGACCACCGAGCTGGCATTGATCCAGCCAGCGCCCGGTAGCTTCATCGTTCCAACCGGGGACGGCGAAGCACGGCCGCGCAGGCAGTGTCGCACGAGCGCAAGTCTTGCGAAGCATCTTACGGGGTGCTCCCGCCGCCTGCGGCGCCCTCTGTCTCCAATCCCGAAACTCCCCCGATAGGGGAACTCGACTAGACAGCCTCGTAAGCCTATCGGCGCTCCGAGGCTTAAGGTAGCGGTGGGAGGTGGGCTCTCTCCAGTCTGGAAGCCAAGTGCCTGCGCTCGCGGCACGGTTGCAAAGCCAGCGAAGCACTAATTGCATCAAAATGCAGGTCTTTTGGGGGCCGTCGGCTTGGCCGCTGGGCCGAAAACCAGCTTGTTGACAATGGAGTTCGACGGTACCGTGGGTACGACCTTTTTAGGAACCTAAATGATTTGTCCGAGGTGCCAGCACGTAAACGGCGCAGCGGCGAAGTTCTGCGAACAATGTGCTTTGGCACTGACCCCCGTTTGCGCGAACTGCGGCACTGAGGTTTCGCCGACGGCCAAGTTCTGTTCGCATTGCGGTCATCCAACCGGTCAGGGCGCCGCAAACTACCTCTCCGCGCGCTCTCAGGCGGTGAGACCACGGACTGCCCAACTCATCCCTGACGACAATCTCGCCTCTACCGCCGAACTCGCGGGCGAACGAAAACAGGTTAGCGTGCTGTTCGCTGACATCACGGGCTCACTGGCCCTGATATCCGGCCAAGATCCGGAGAGTGCACAGGCGATCCTCAACCCTGTGCTCGAGCGGATGTGCGAAGCCGTCCACCGTTATGAGGGCACGGTCAACAGGATCCTTGGCGACGGTATCATGGCCATTTTTGGCGCGCCGCTCGCCCATGAGGATCATGCCGTGCGGGCTTGTTACGCCGCGCTGATGATGCAGGACTCCTTGGCCAAATTGGCGGAGGGTATCGATCAATCTGATCATAGCTCCCTCATGATTCGCG
This sequence comes from Bradyrhizobium sp. NAS80.1, assembly GCF_001908205.1. Lineage (GTDB taxonomy): Bacteria > Pseudomonadota > Alphaproteobacteria > Rhizobiales > Xanthobacteraceae > Bradyrhizobium. The sequence continues at coordinate 61,689 of NZ_LGHL01000007.1, read as the reverse complement.
TTGGACTCAACTCGGGCGAAGTCGTCATCTGCGCGATCAGCAACGAGCTTGATAGAGAATACACCGTTGTCGGTGAGACCGTGCACTTGGCTTCGCGCATGGAGCAGTTGGCGCAGCCCGGCTCGATCTTGACGACGAAGAAGACCATCCGATTGGCTGAGGGATACGTCATGGCGCGGTCGCTAGGGCCGCTGCCGATTAAGGGGCTTGCCGAGCCCGAGGAGGTCTATGAGGTCATCGGAGCGGGGCCGGCGCGCACTCGTTTGCAGGCCGCTACGATTCGGGGCCTAACCCAATTTATCGGCCGCGAGGCCGAGCTCGATGAGCTGCGGCGCGCACAGCAGCTAGCCGACACGGGATCGGGCCAATCGGTAGCGATCATTGGCGAGGCGGGCGTGGGCAAGTCACGTCTCGTCTACGAGTTCACCCACGCCAATCGGCTGCTCGGTCTGCTTGGCTGGTTGGTGCTCGATAGTACGTCGATCTCGCATGGAAGAGCGACCAGCTACTTACCCGTCATCGCGCTTCTTAAGAGCTACTTTGGCATCCAAGACCGGGATGAGCTCCATGAGATGCGCCGAAAGGTGGTCGAGAAAATCTTCGCTCTCGACGAGAGGCTGGAACCGACGCTTCCCGCGTTACTCGCGCTGCTCGATATCCCGGTCGACGACCAAAGCTGGCATACGCTCGATCCAATTCAACGCAGGCGTCGCAATATCGATGCCGTGAAGGGTTTACTGCTGCGGGAGGCTCGCAAACAACCGGTCCTCTTGATCTTCGAGGACCTCCATTGGGTGGATAGCGAAACGCAGGAGTTGCTCGATGCCTTGGTCACCGTCCTGGGATCGGCTCGCCTTATGCTGCTTGTCAGTTATCGCCCCGACTACCAGCACAACTGGGGGAGCAAGGAAAACTACCATCAGATCCGGCTGAGTGCGTTGCCGACCCGTGACACGCGCTATCTGCTGGAGGCACTCCTGGGTGAAGATCCTGAACTCGCTTCACTCAAGCAGCTTCTGATCGCGCGGGGCGGAAATCCCTTTTTCATTGAGGAAACAGTCCGCTCCCTGGTGGAGACCCAATATCTTGCTGGAGAACGCGGTCACTATCGATTGTTGCGTCCGACCGGAAATATTCAGGTTCCACCCACCGTCCAGGCTATCCTGGCGGCGCGAATAGATCGGCTGCTTCCCGGTGACAAGAATCTTTTGCAAATTGCTTCAGTTGCAGGCCGCGAGACTCCGTTGGCGGTCCTTCGACCGATGGCCGACCTGACGGAAGGCGCGCTGGATGATGCGCTGGATCGGCTGCTGACGGCCGGCTTTCTCTACGAGTCCGGATTCTTTCCGGACGTAGAGTACTCGTTTGTACACGCGCTCACCCACGAGGTTACGTATGACGGCTTGCTGCGGACGCGACGGCGTGCGCTGCACGCGCGACTAGTCGGCACAATCGAGCATCTGTATCGGGACCGGATCGGCGAGCACATTGAGCGTCTTGCGCAGCATGCGGTTCGCGGAGAGTTGCCGGACAAGGCTGTTCAGTACCTGCGTCAGGCCGGATTGAAGGCGCTCTCGCGGTCGGCGCTCGAGAACGGGCGAGTCTGGTTCGAACAGGCGCTCGCGATCCTCGAGAAGTTGCCTGAGACCAAAGACAATATCGAGCTTACCATCGATATTCGCTTTGATCTCCGAAACGCACTTCACCCCTTGGGCCACCTTGAGAAATGCCTGGGCCAACTGCAGAGAGTGGAGGCGCAGGCGACACAACTCGCAGACAAGCGAAGGCTTGGTCAGGCATCGTCCTTCATATGCCAATACTATCGCCTGCTGGGCGAATTGGGCCCGGCGATCGAGGCGGGCGAACGAGCGATGTCCATAGCGGACGAATTGGACGACCTCTCGCTTCGGACGATAGTCAGTGGACACCTGGGAGCCGCTCTGGCGGCACAGGGAGATCACCATCGCGCGGTCCAAATATTGTCTCCGGCCGTTGAGCGCCTTCGCGGTGATCTCGCCTCCGACACGATGGGAACGACCGGGGTTCAGGGCGTTTTCAGGCGGGTCTATCTGGTGTGTTCGCTTGCCGAGCTCGGCGAGTTCGACCAGGCCCTGCGCCTTGCGGAAGAGGCCATGGAAATTGCCAGAGTTGCGAACCACGTCTACAGCCTTGCGTTCTCCTGTTACGGAGCTGGCACTGTTCTAGCCCTTCGGGGCGAAGCGCTGCGAGGTATCAGCGTCCTTGAGGAGGGCCTTGAGCTCTGCCGCTCATGGATTCTGCCACTGATGACACCACTGATCGGCACGTCCCTTGGATATGCCTATTGCCTCTCCGACCGCCTCGACGAGGCCATCGCACTGTTGGAGAAAACCGAACGAGAATCGACCGCAATGCGCCGCATGAGCGGGCTCGCCATGACCTTGGTCCGGTTGGGTGAGGCATATCTTCGAAAGCTTCGGGCGGTCGAGGCCGAGCAGTGCGGCCAACGGGCGCTGATGCTTTCACGCAAACATGGCGAGCGCGGCCACGAAGCGTACGCACTGCGATTGCTTGCTGAGCTTGGCGCGACAGACCCTCCTCAGCTTGACGAATGCCAGACAAATTTTCTCGAAACGCTGCGCAGGGCCGAGGAACTCGGTCTGCGACCTCTCGCGGCTCAATGTCACCTTGGGCTCGGAAAACGCTACCGATGGATTGGTCAGCAGACGAGCGCTGAACAGCACCTCAACATCGCCGCAACACTGTTCTCGGAACTCGGGATGCAGTTCTCGCTGGAAGAGCATGCCGCATGCGGCAGCTAGCTCAATTTGCCCGAGACCAGGTCAGCCAAAACCTGTCGCCGCAATCACGCGCGGGCTCGGAAACCCGCGCTGAAATGCAACCTAGCGGCGAGCTGAGGTTTCGATCTCGATGCTGCTGACCTCCAGCCCGCAGGAGCGCGCGAGAGCTCGCAGCTCGAGCTGGATCGCCTCCAGCTGATGGCTATCAAGGTCTCGATCGATCGTGACCGTAGCGACGACCTGTTTCTCCTCGCTACTTGGCAGCCTTCTTCTTTCTCTTTTTCTTGGCCGCTTGCGCGTCGCGATAGGCTGGGGTCGCTTTCCAATCCTTCTCAAACTCTCTCACTCCGGCCTGGAATTGACGAAGCAGCTTGCGCGTCTCTGTGCTTTTGGGTGTGACCGCCACCCGAATAAACGTGCGACCCTTGTTCACCCGTTTGTTGACCTTGATATCCGCCATGCTAGTTGCCTCTTGCGGTTGCCTGCAAGCGGCCCCGACGGGGGCCTGCCCCTTGCCAAGGTTTCTTGATGTTATCGGAGAATTCGGAAGCGTGGAAGATGCACGGAGGGCCATCGATGCCTCTGAGCATGTACCAATCCGGAGCCGCGTCGTAACTGTCCTCAATATCGACCGGCACACCTTGCGCCAGCCGGACATAGCTCGCAGCCATGTTGTGCTTTCCAACCAGATCGAAGATGTTGGTTGCCGACGAGAACCGGCCTGCGTTGATTTCCGTGATGCAAGGAACGCCGCGTGCATTCTCCTTGAGATCCACGCTGAAGACGCCGGACACCTTTGCATCAAGCAATTTGATCGCCCGTATGCAGGTCTCGACGACCTTCGGTTCGAACACCGTCTTTGCGAGGGCTGCTACGGAAGACACTTCCGCCGGTTGGCTGCCTGTCCCGAGGTAGGAAAGTCGTTCATACGTCTTGATCAGCACCAGCTCGCCATCCTTCCAAAGGCTTTGACAGCCGAAATCGCGGCCTGGCAGGTACTCTGAGAGCATGAACGAGGAGACAGGCACGCCGCGCATCTCCTTCCAGTACCGGATCCAGCTGCGCGCCTGCTCCGGCGTCCGAACCGGCAGCGCACCAAGCGCGCCAGCCCCGTCCCGAACACGGCACCATAGTGGCCTGCCCCTCAACTGCTGAAAGATCCTGGTAACGTGCCTCAGGTCCTTCACCTGATAGCTCGCGGGGGCGTCGACGCCGTTGGCGCGCAAGAGCGTAATGAGGTGGGACTTGTCGCGGCAGATTTCGAGCACGGATGCGCGTGGCAGGAACAGGTACTCACTCAGATGCTTACGCACGCGCGACAAGCTGTCCGGATCAGAATCAACCGTAGGAACAATGAGATCCAGCCGTTCTGTTTCGACAATCCATCGCAGTGCCTGGGACCATTCCGGATGGTCCACGGGCGGAACGAGATAGTGTCTGTCCGCGTCGGATTTCTTCAGAGTGAACTGGTCGTCATTACAGCCGACAATGAAGACAGGCTCGCCCCCTCTTCGCAAGCTGCGGGCCAGATTGTTGCTCGGAGCGTGACCAGCGTTCGTAAAGAGCAATCGCGCAGTCAATGAACTTCTCCTGCGTCTCACAGCGATATGTCGCGCTTAGAAAAAGACAGTATGGATCATGCGACACAAAATAGACATTCAATTTCAAATAGAATTCAAATTTCCACTGGGCCTTCGCCGCCATCGGATCGGTGCCTTCCCGGCGATCGGAGCAGCCACTCCTCTAAGGAACGGAAGGACGACTGGGGGCTCGCCTACTGGTTCGCGTCGGTCAACAGCCTCCTCGGCGGCCAGCGGCCACGGGACTTGCTGCGAGCGCGTCGTCGCGGCGGCGGAGGGGTGGCTGGCGCATTCGATGGCTAGGAAGAGGTCCGGGCGGGCGACGGCCCGCACATCTACGCAAATGGGCAATGTTGGCGGGGTTCCCGATGGGATCCACGGGCCCACCAAAATAGTGGGTCATACGTGGTCGGCTCTCGCAGGAACAATCCCCTCGTCTCTGGATGAGCGCTTGATCGTAGGTCAGTCCTACTAGAAAACTTTCGCAGTATTTGACGACGCCTTCGCGATTATTGCGGGACTGTCCACTATATGGACCGTCGAGCAATTCTCGAGAATCTAATGCAAGGACAATCAGGCACTTGAGCCGCCTTGTCAAATTCAGATTGAGAAACCTGCAAACCATTAGCTGCGAAAAACCCGAGACTATCTATCATATATTGCGAAAGGTTTCTCATCGCATAGTACGCCCCTTCCTCCTGGAAGTACTGCCGGCAGTCGTCTAGAATGCGCAGCTTGAATGTGAGCGTCACGAGAGGATCACCGTGCCCGGCCTTGACTTGCGCGGAATGCTTTGGATTGCCCGATCGAGGTGATTGACGCTGCCGTTGCGTGATGATGGGGTGATCGCGGGTTGGAGTGGGCAACGGGGACCTCGGAATGACCAGCGAGTCGCAGCTACGCGAGAAGCTTCGGAAGATCGAGGCGTTGTTCGCGGGTGCCGGAACTGCCGGTGAGCGCCTTGCGGCGGAAGCTGCGCTACAGCGGGTGCGTGCCCGGGTCGAGGAGCTGGCTCGCCACGATCCGCCGATCGAGCAGCAGTTGTCATTTCCTGACCAATGGTCGCGGCACCTGTTCTTGGCGCTTTGCCGCCGGTACGGGCTGCGGCCGTTTCGTTATCACCGCCAGCGCCGCAACACGGTGATGATCCGTGCGTCACGAGGCTTCGTCGACAAGGTTCTGCTGCCGGAGTTCACCGAGCTGGAGAGGGCGTTGCAAGTCTATCTGCACGAGGTGACGCTGCGCGTGATCCGCGAGGAGATCTATGACGACACCAGCGATGCGCAAGAAGTTCCAGATGCCCTGCCGTCGAACTGATCAGGCGGCGAGCTTTGCCTGCGAGCTGTCGCGCTCGGCCTTCCAATTCCACGGCAACAGCATGTGCAGCTGATTGATCTTTGTCCGTCCGGAGACGATGCGCTCGAGAACATCGGTCAGATAGTGCCGCGGGTCGATGTCTTGCAGCTTTGCCGTGTTGATGAGCGACGCGAGAACGGCCCACGTCTCGGCGCCGCCTTCACTGCCGGCGAACAAGTAGTTCTTCTTTCCCAGGCCTATCGGCTTGATGCTGCGCTCGACCGTATTGCTGTCTATTTCAATGCGTCCGTCATCGATGAAGCGCGTCAGGCCGTCCCAATGGTTGAGGGTGTAGCGGATGGCTTTTCCCAGACCGGACTTCTTCGAGACTTCCAGCAGTCGCGCCTCGAGCCAGGGTTTGAAGTCCTCGATCAGCGGCCTGGTGTCGGTTTGCCGCACCGCAGCCCGATGCGCCGCCGGCAGACCGCGGATGCGATCCTCAATGGCGTAGAACATCGCGATCCGTTGCAGCGCTTCCGCGGCAATCGGCGACTTCGTCGCGACGTGAACGTCCCAGAACTTCCGCCGCGCATGCGCGAAGCAGAACGCCAGCTGCACCAGCCGGCCGCCGTTCTTGATCAGGCCCTTATAGGCGGCATAGCCGTCGACCTGCAGGATGCCGTGGTAGTCCCCGAACAGCTGCTTGGCGCGGATCGCCTTGCGATCCTCGGCAAACATGTAGACCACCGCCGGCGGCGCCAGGCCGCCCCACGGACGGTCATCGGTGGCGATCGCCCAGAACTGGCAGACTTTAGTCCTGCCACGGCCGGGATCGAGAACCGGCAGCGGCGTCTCGTCGGCAAACAGCCGCGGGTAGGACATCACTGTGTCGCGCAACAGCGTGTGAAGCGGCTTCAGCCACCAGGCGGCGCGGCCCATCCACGAGGCCAGCGTCTGCCGGTCGAGCGTGATGCCTTGCGCGGCGAACATCTGTTCCTGCCGATACAGCGGCAGCTGGTAGCCGTATTTCATCACCGCGATGTGGGCCAGCAAGGCTTCCGTCACCATCCCGCCGTCGATCGCCTGGGCCGGCGCGGGTGCCTGCAGCACACCCTGGCGGCATCCCCGGCAGCCGTACCGCGGACGCACAATGCGCTTGCCCCGGTACTGCATCGGAATGACGTCGAAGGCTTCCTTGACGGTTTCCCCGATCTTGTGCAGCCGCTCGCCGCAGCAGGGGCAGATGTGGCTCTCGATATCGATCACGACGTCGATGCGCGACAAATGCTCCGGAAGCTTCCCCCGGTTGCGTCGCGCCGGTCGCTTTCCACGGCCTTCCGCTCCATCAGGCAGCCTGCCTCCGGTCACGTCGTCGTTGGCGGCAGCACCGGCCGCCTGCGCCGTAATAGTGAAGAGAGACAGCTGTCCGGGATCCAGTGTCTCGGAGCGGGGACCGAAGATGGTGCGCTTGTACTGGGACAGGATCATCAGGAGCTTGTCGTTCTCCTGGACCGCAGCGTCGCGTTGGGCGATCGCCGCATCACGCTCGGCCGCCAGCGTGCCGCAATCCGCCGACAACGCCGCAAGCCGTGACGATAGCGCCATCACGGCTTGTCGGAGCAATGCTGGATCGGAAGGCAAATCAATCATGCAGCGGAATCGTACAACAACTCCGCATGAATGACGAACTACTCTTGATAAGGATCAACCAGCTCGTGCTGGCTGATCCACAACACGCATCGGCACACGCTTCCAGTCTGAGCCGTCGAGCAGCACCGAGAGCTGAGCATGAGATAGCGGCATGACGCCTTCCTTGATCGGCGGCCAGGTGAACTGCCCCTCGATTCTCTTGTAGTAAAGGACAAGGCCGCTTCCGTCCCAGGTCAGGATCTTCACGCGATCTCGGCGCTTGGAGCGGAAGATATAAAGTCCGCCGTCGAACGGATCGGCTCCAAACGCCTCGCTCACCAGTATCGCCAGCGAGTCCATGCCGCGACGGAAATCGACCGGCTGCGTCGCGATCCAGATCGACAACCCGGGTCGCAGCCCGATCATCGGCCAACCGTCCCGACTGCCGCCAGCACCTCGCACAGCGCCCGCCGGTCGACCGTCCCCCTGACACGGATGCGAACCGCACCGACCTCGATCTCGATTGCCGCCTGCTCCTCGCACGACGGCAATTTGCTCCCGCAGCCGGTGATCGCGACCGGCACAAAGCCAGGTGGTACGTCTCCGGCCCCGCGCTCCGCGACCTTCGCCCGCGTCGTTTGACGACGCCACAGAAACAACAGGCTTGGGCTGATGTCATGTCGCCGCGCCACCGCGGACACGCTTGCACCCGGCGCAAAACTCTCCGCGACAATCGCCCCCTTCGCACCGGTCGACCAGCGCCGGCGCCGGCCGGTCCCGGTGATGATCTCGACACGCTGCAGCGTGTCGGCGCCGTCTTCGAGGATAGGCGTATGCCTATCCTTATCGCCATCCTTACGACTATCCTTTGACATGGTGACCTCGTGACCAACCATTCCACGAGATCTTTCTAACCCACCAGATCAGCCCTCAGCACGTGGTCCCTGGATGACGCTCACGCTTGAATAAAGACAGCTAGATGGCCTATTGCAAATCGGTCACCGGACCTCCGCGGGGCGCCTGGAATGTGATCTGCCGTCCTCATAATGAGCTACTCATCGTCGATGAGCGAGGGCAGACTATTCACGTAAGCAGCACGGCCGAACCAATCCAAGTTCGAGACGTCCTCGACCTCATCAAAACTGCTATCGATAAATCTGCCGCGCCAGCAGTAATCAGAACCGATGCGAGCATCTTATTCGCTCGCCGTGACTCCTTCAGTCTGCTGACTGACTTTGACATCCAGCACGAGATTGTACCCGATACACTACATCACCTCCGCTAAAGGAGACGAAGGCGAATACTAGAGCCACTTTCTCCCTTAGGCTTCCTCTTCGGCACTTCGATGTGACGCACCTTCTGATCAGACGCTGAAACACTGGTCCCATTTTTGGTAGGTACGCACTTCAATTGTCACCGACACTCTGCCTTTCGGGAGATGAAAGTTGGGACTTGATAGCGCAAGTATGTCGATGAAATCGAGCCACCGACCCCTTCCATCGGCAATCCGACAACTGGCCACAAGTCACTGAACGTGGGTGACGGCCCCACTCATGCCTGCTTTTGACTTGGCGACATCCTGAGGGCCCAATCCGCGATACTTTGCATCAAGAAGTGCCGTTGCGCGGCCACGACGCCACAATCCGAACCGGCAAAGACCGCAAATCCAAGCCGCACTCGAAGATAGGTCCCTGGAAATTCTCCGCGGAGTTACGGAGTAGGCTTCTGCAAGTTGATTTGAACTAACGTATCTTCGGCAAAACGAGACCAGCTCTTTTTCTGAAAACATCCGCCGGCCTCTGTGCTTGGGACACTGCGCAAACCGCAAAAGACCGTTTCGCGTCGCGGCTCGAACGCTACTTTCGCTCATACCTGCATATTGGGCAGCTTCTTCTACGGTATAAAATCCGGGCGAGATTTCGGGGAATAGTCTTCTAAGATCATGGGTATGCACCAAAAATCGGCGCAGACCGCGCTGCCTTCCCTCTTTCCTTAACAGCGACATTTTTCCAGCAAGCGCGTATTCTAATACGTCCGTAAGCTTGGCTGAGCTCACGCATAATGTTTGACGAATTTCTACCCTCGCGCGACCTGGTTTCACCGGTATCGCGATCGCTGCCAACCTGTCCAAGAAATGCATGATTGAGGAAGCGCAGAGCCAAGCCTTCCCGCGATGGGACAGCGTCTTGATGTAACCGACCCCACTCGAAGGCTGGTAATCCTCTAACGGCAGAAAGCTAAAGATGGTACCCTTGGGCGAGGGCTCCAGCGAGGTGACGCTATGGATGAGTTCAAGATCAAGATCGCGCGCATCGAGATGGTTTCGCCCAACGAACGGGGGGGAGGACGTTTGCCTCGCGTTTCAAATCGAGAGCGATCAGATCAGTTTTTCACTGCCAGTTTTCCTGAACTCGCGCGAATTTGACGACACCGAAGTCGTCGCAGTTGCGCGAAGCAAGCTGTATGACGTTTTCAGGCAGCTTTGCAGTCAATGCAAGGGTTGGAAGTTGTCGGATGACGAGCGTCGCCAGCTCGCAAGTATCAGCGCACGGCCAGCTTCGTAGGCTCGCGCGCGAAATGGGGAACGGCCCCAGATAGAAGGAATAGCGCCTGTTTTATTTGCTTCGGTGTCGATGTGACCATTCGAACCGTCAGACGCGAATTATATCGACTCCCGGATGAAAAGGGTGTCTAGTCCCTCGCACCACCGCTCAGCCCATGGCCTCTATCGGTGATGAGAACGCCAGTTGCGCTCCCGCCCAATCAAACAGGGAGCAGCGGCAATGCTAAAACGGCGACGTTTCGGGTCTTCCTCATCAACCTTCGAATTTCGCTTTAGCGCGAGACGCAATCAACTTGCGTAAAGAGCTGACGGCATACCGCGCAGCATCCGCCGTGACGAGCCCCTGCGGGAAGGCATTCCAGATAGATGCACGCAGCGAAGTCGATAAGTGGCATTTCCGGGCTCAACAGCATGCGCGGTCCATCAGGCGCGCGGCTTTCTCGGCATAGAGGCTGTCAGCGACGTACGTGTTGCATGTCGTCCCTCATGGACGCCAGCTCTGCCCGGAATTCGCCCAAGGACAATCGACATGAAGTGGAACAGTAGAATTCTCCGTTCCTACAACCACAAACTCGAATGTGCTTTGCTTATTGCGCTGCTGATCACTATTTGTCTTTGGCTCAGCATCTGATCGCGAATGGGAGCCCCAATCGCGCGACGGCTTCACGAAGCTTCTGTCTGTGCGCCATCGACGCGCTTGCTTTCTGGGCGGTACTATTTATTTCACCCAGACTCTGCTTCTCAGCTTGCACCTGAGGCCCAATCTCCTTGCGACGCTTAATTTGCGGCGCCTCTTCAGCAGCCGACGACCCGCTGCGAGCCAGATTCTCGTTCATCTCCATCAATTCGGCGCGGAACGGGTTTCGATCTGAGGCCGATCTGTTGTTTTTGGCGGCGGTTGATGGTTTCGCCATTGCTTGCGCGCGCCCAAGGGATGGCAGCCCAAATCTCTACAGCGGTGAACCTTCGCATAGTCCGTTCAGACCAATCTTTACCGGGGATTTGTCTTCCCTCCCGGGGCTGGTAAACCGCCGCCTGCGCTTCATTTAAGCGGGCGGCGTTTTTGCTGGTGGACCAAATCGACACACGCGACGGCGCGTAATGCGGCCGCTAGCGACCAGCGTGAACAGGCGGGTAACGAGGATCTATCGGCCGAAAGCCAACTGGGCACGACTTACTTCGATGAGATTTTATAAACATCGCCAGGCTTGAGGTTGAACTCCTCAAATGTTCTTCGCTGCTTTTCCGTCAGTTGCATGTTCAATAGTTCGGCCGTCCATCCTTCAGGCACGGCTGCAAGAACCAATGGATGGCTCCGGGCGGCGTGATTAAGCGCAAGGTCGCCGTCAAACCGCTGATGACGTTCAAGCAACGTATCTGTCAGCGCCTGACTCGGCTTAGCCAGCGCAATCCAAATCTCCGTCGCGGGCTCTTCCGCCAACGTATCGTCTGGGGTGAGCTCAACGATGGAGAAAGAGTCGCCAAAGGATTCCGCCATGAAGGCGTTCTTCCAACGATTGGATCTGCTCGATACGGCGGCGCTACACCATGGCGCTGGTCCCTGTTTGAGTGGGCCGGGAGCGCTGTGATGGGGCGTCCTCAATCACCGATAAATGCGAAGGGCGCTCGGCGATGGTGAGAAAGCTACGCCCGGCACAGAAAGATCGCCAGCGATATGTTTCGTTTCTATCTAGGAACCATCGCGGAATTGCTCTGCCAACGATCACTTGCGCCGGTCGTGCTCGGCTCGATTGGCGGTAGCAAGTTTGTCGCGGATGTACTCTGCGAGATCTCCGACCTCGGTTTCCAGGGCTTCCCGGGTGATGCCTTGGCCCTTGGCGCCCTCGACAAGGCGGTCGACCAGTTCGTCGACGTTCTGCGAAGCGCCCTTCAGGCCGGGCTGCTCGGCTGCGTGAACGCTATTTTCGAGCCAAAAGTCTACGTATTCGCGCGCCGCCGTTGGCATGTGATGTTCCCCGTGGACAAAGCCGTATCCCGCGTAGGGGGCGAAAGTTGCAATAGGAAAAACCAGCCAGCTCAAAAGGCCGGCGGGGTCTATCATAGCTCAACGCGAGCGGGCTTCCGATCGCCGACGGAATATGTTCGGACCATGCTGCTCCTCGGGGGCGCTGCCCGATAGGAACGTTTGGGTCCCCAGAGAGTCGGATGGCGATAATCCGCGGCGTCGCCCGATGGAAAAAGCAGTGGCATACGCGATCTCGGCCCTCATCCTCGGCTTCGGTGTCTGGATCTTTGTCGCCGGCCTGTCCTCGAGCTCGCCTGCCCTATGGTCCGTCGTCGCCCTGGTCCCCATCGTGATCGGGCTCGTAAGCGCCTTCGGGCCCATCTAGCGATTTCAGCACCGCGGGCGCCTCGACGCGTCTGCCCCCAGAGACCGGCAGACGTTGTCGCCCTCGGTCTCTTGATCCTGTAGCCGCAAACCGCCCCAAAGTTTTCACGGTGTGGGTGGCGAGGAACCAGGCGAAACAAGCCAGCTTGAGAATGTTGCTGGCTGCCCGCGCGGAGCCGGGCGTGGCCCCGGCACCACCCCAGACACCCCTCTGCGAGCCGGGGCCGCTCTCCTTCCGACGTTTGAGCCGCGCCATGCCTTCGAAAATTCAGTATTGATTGTATATTATAATATATTCTACCCTACCGTTCGTGGGCAGGCGGACTCTGATGGGGAGAAATCGATGCTCAACAACACTGATCGCAACGCGAAGCTGGCTCAGCTGTCGCCAATTGGCTGGGCTCTTCTTTACTGGGGCCTCTTTCTTTTTATCGGGCTCTATGTCGGCTGGTGATTGACGCCGTTGGGTCAACACATCTTGCTGGAGAAGCCTGAGGCAGCTCTTGCCGGCGCGACAATTCTGCCAAAGGGATGCCGCTGGCAATCAGTCGGGGCAATATGGCCTTGCAAATGCCCCGATGCCTTTCCGCAAACGAACGCCGCCTTACTTCATGAAAAGCAAAACGGCCGTCGCCGCGACCGGCACGCAGCCGGCACCGATCACCAGCACGCGATATAGGATCTCTCTGCTCATGCCGTGACTTTGGCATAGGTTAAGTCCGGAAGGATATGCACTTTGCGCCAGTTTCGCCGTCGGGCTTTTACGGATGTCCGAAGGCGACGTAGACCAGGGCGCCGCCCGCCACCGCGCACCAGCAGTACCAAGCAATCAATATCAGGGTGCTCCGTCGCATGGAGCAACAAAGCGCTGGGCGGTGCAAACCGGTTTGATCTAGCTCAATCCCGGCGGCCGAAACCCGGGCGAGCGCACCCACATCTCGCATCGGCAGGCTCTCCTCAGGGCCTGATCTCGCGCCGCACCAATCGGGAGTTCTTCGGCTTCTTCGCGCAGTCGTCTGGCTTCGGCGGCTAGGCGCTTTTCCAAATTTTCCGTCTGCTTGATCCGGCGGCGGTGCGCTGTCATCGCGTCACTCCTAGGGGAGCCCCGCGCCTAACGTCTCCGAACTGCAACGGTTTCCAGCGCTCCTACAAATTCGAACAGCCGCTGGCTCACCGCCCAAGCCATCTTAGCTCAGGCCCGCCCAACGCCGGGCGCATCGGGGGGACTTTCATCTGGAAACGGCTCTTGGGTCTTGCGACCCAGCAACGTATCCCCGGCCCCGCTCATCGCGCGCTCAACCTCAGTCGCCAACACCTTGTAGTGCTCGGCCAGCTTGCCGAACAGCTCCCGTTTGGACGGGTTCGTCGCAAGGTCACGGATCATCTCGCACTCAGCTATCTGAGTGCGAAGCTTCTCCAAGTGCGCCTGTATGTCTTTCATTTCGTTTCCCCTGCCGCTCGTTCGCCTCCTGCTTCGCCAGTTGCTCCTCCACGTTGAGGACGACCATGCGCCGGAAGTCCAGGTCGGTTATTTTCTCAAAGGCCTTGATCAAGCGCAGCATCTGCAGATCTTCGATACAACTAGGCATGCAAAAACCCCATCAAGAAACTGGCAGACTAAAATAGGGAAAACTATGCAACGGTTCTCATCGAATAGGAACAGGGAATATCGCCGAAGGTTAAAAACCTGCCGGCCCCCGCCGAGCTGGCGGAGCGGCCCCGGCGATACCCCAAGCGCCTCTGCGCGCCGGGGCCGCCTCTCCGCTCACTGAGAGAGGCTGCCGCTCACGAAAGTCCGCTAATCGACACCGTTTACTTCGGTGAGATTTTGTAGACATCGCCCGGCTTGAGGTTGAGCTTCTCGAACGTACTTCGCTGCTTTTCCGTCAGTTGCACGTTCAATACTTCGGCCGTCCATCCTTCAGGCACTGCAGCGAGAATGTCAGCGCCTGGCTCGGCTTGGCCAGCGCAATCCAAATCTCCGTTTCGGGCTCTCCCGCCGATGCATCATCTGCGGTGACCTCGACGATAGAGAAAGAATTGCCGAATGATTCCGCCATGACCGTCACAATCGATCTGGGAGTCGTTTGTTGCAATGTGGTCCGCGAAGCGCCAGCCAGAGCAGCGTGACATCGACTAACAATGAAAGAGTCAACTCCACCTGCTTCACCACGCACAACCCGCCGCGCCCACCTATGCTCTCATCCAAGCGCCAGCATCATGTCCACCACACCCCAGAAGAAAACCGGTTGCAGTTTGGCATAGTAAATTGCTTGTTGGTCATCGTCGCACATAATGACATGCGGCGGCCCTGTGACGTGGCCGTTTTCATCAAGGACGTATACCCGATAGCTAGACACCTACCGCTCCCCCGGTTGGCAATCATCCTGTTCTTGGTAGGCGGGTTTCAAGGGCGAGCGCCATCAGCTATGTGAATCAAGCGGAACAACTGGAGACCTATGCCGCGACGAGCCGATGTTCGGGTCCGGCCAGAAGCAGAAACTAGACCGTGCAACACCTTGGTCGGGACCTCCTCGGGCGTCATTGATTAGATGAGGAGGCTGGTAAAGAATTGTTCGGTGATCTTCTCAGTCACTGACGGCTTCTTCTCGTCAGAAGTTGCGACGGTGACAAATTCGTTTTTGCAGTCCCAGCAGTGCCAAAGCTCCTGGACTTCCTGCGGATTGACGCGTTCATGCCACTCGAGGTGAACTGCCCCAGAACCACACCGGGGGCATTTTTCGTCATATGGTATTGAGACCGATGCCATGTGGAACCTCCCTCGTTTTTCCAAAGGCGGATGAAAGCTCGATTAGCGTCGTTCTGCTTCAGCCTCTCGCTCCAATCGCAAGATATGCGCTCGTAGCGCGCCGAACGTCTCTTCGGCCGCCTCGCTAAACAGCGGATCTTCGGGATTGGTCAGATCATCAGCGACTTCAGATCGCGATTTCTTTCCTGCCGCCCTCAAGGCTCTAAAGCCCCAAGATTGGACGGAGATCGCTTCGGCGATGTGGTGAAGAAGAGCATTGAAATCGAAGACGTTGTCGTGTGCGGGCGTCGTCCGCATGGCTAACCTCCGATCATAAGACGCACTAAGGTAGCCGCGCGGGAGAACCCGCGCGGTGGCGATCGGAACCAAGCCGCGGGTTGGTCAGGCGGCCTTGCCCTCGATCTGCTTGACCTGCCCCGCGCTTGCGCCCGTGATGGCGATGCGCCGCGGCTTCATGGCCTCGGGAATCTCGCGTTGAAGCTCGATGACCAGCAGACCATTCTCGAAGCGAGCGCCCTTGATCTCGACGTGGTCGGCAAGGGTGAACTGGCGCTTGAACGAGCGTGTCGACATTCCTCGATGCACAAAGGTCTTCTCGTCCTTCTCGGCTTTATGGCCTTCCAGCGTCAGGACGTTCTGTTCCACCGTAAGCGTCACCTCGTCCGGTGTGAACCCGGCGAGCGCTACCGAGATTTGGAAGCGGTTCTCGTCGAGCCGCTCGATGTTGTAGGGGGGATAGCTCTCTTCGGCGGTCCGCTGGACCTCGTCGAGAACGTCAAAAAGGCGGTCGAAGCCAATGGTCGATCTCCACAGGGGAGTCCAATCATACCTCATAGCCAAATCCTCCAAAGAGCAAGTTGGGTACGAGCTGGCACCGGACACCTTCCGGCGCCCGCCTTGATTTCGGGGCCCGGCAGGCGCCCCGGCCGCATCTCTGCGACGCCCAAAAAATCGGCAAATCCAAAAAAAAGTTCAAGAGGGTCTGAAAAAAAATTTTGGCCGCTGCTACGATTTGGCTAAAGGCCGACGGCCTCGTCGGGCTCTTGACAGCGCGGTCATCGCCGACAAAATTTCACGCCGGGGCACAACCCCGAACACAAAGGACAGCACGACGCCCGTCAAGGAGACGATGATGATCGATGAGAACCTTGCGCGACTACGCGCGCACCGCAACAACATTCACCGTTACCGCCGCCTGCTCGCGACCAGACTTTCCGAGCTTGAGCGAGCTTACATCCTCAAGCGGTTGCAGGATGAAGAGGCCGCTTTGCAGGCCTTGATGCAAACCACATTTCCTCTCAGCCTGCCCTCGGTGCGGCAATCGTCACGCGCGGCTTAGAGGTGTGTCATGTCCGAACTCGAAGCTTTCACCGTTCGCGGGCATCAGAAGATCGTTGAGCATTATCGGCAGCTGCGCGATTCAGCCAAATCGGACGCCGAGCGCGAGCGCTTCCAGAAACTTATGGATGAGGAGGAGATCCTGCTGGGGAGGTTTACCGAAGCCGCCTCAGCTGGACCTAGCAGAGGCGGAACGGCATCTCATGCTGAGCGATAAGCACATCGCCTTCCCAGTCGAGATCATCATAGGCTACAACGCCGCGGGTATCTGTCGCATCGATTTGCGGACGGCATCAAGGAACGCTCGGCTGGCGTTCTCCATCAGATGCCACCGATCCGCGACCTGTACCGCGTGCGGCAAGGCCTTTGCCGCCGCTTCGCCATACCCACCGCCACGATCGCGGGCGACGATCGAGATCGCGGGATGAGCAGCAAGCCAGGCTTGGGCGGTCGCAGGCTCCCGATCCGGTAGCAGGGTGACGACCCGGCGGCGTTCCAGGTTGCAGATGATGCTGGCGTATCGGTGATTGCGTCGCCAAGCCCAATCATCAATGCCGATAACTCTGAGCGGATCAGCCGGTGGACGGCTACGGCGCCGGACGACGCGCAGCAGTGTATCCTTGCTCACCGGCAGCATCAGCCTTTTTGCGAAGCCTGCCGCCGGTCGACCACCAAGCGCCAGGCCGAGGTGATGAACGATAGACTCCATCCTTGCAGTGCGCCGCGCCGATGGAGCCAGTACCCCTTCGGCGAAGCGCTCCGTGAAGATCTGGCGTCCGCATAGGACGGCGTCACAGCGGAAGCGGCGGGCGATTACCAGGAGCTGGACGATCCGCCCCGAGAGCGGCAGATCGGACACACGTCGCCGATATCGGCTGTGGACACGCCGGGAAACCGTTCCGCACGATGGACACAGACCAACGCTTCCCGACGCCCGGACCGCAATAACGGCCTTATCACCTTCGAAGTACGCACTCTCTACAACAAATCCGCTCGGCACCAAATTGGAGCACAAGAGTGCTTGCTGCATGGCGCTGATTCTCCCCCCAATCAAAGCGCCAGACATCCCTCAAACTGCATCAAAAGTGAGTCAGAGCCAAAATTGGAAGCCGATGGGGGGGGGTCAAGTTTGGGGCAGTTGTTGCGTTGCACAATTATCGGCTGAGGGACCGAAATGTGGGACAAGGACATTCGGTGGTGCCCAGGGGTGCTTTTCCGAATGCCGCGAGATCGTCATTGCAGATCATCCAGCTCATCCCAATTGCGGCCCCCGGCCAAGCCCACCTTAGCCGCTACGCGCCGAGATATTTCCCGGAATGGCGAAACGCCGGTCTAGGGGGACTGTTGCCTCCACGGCGGCGGAATCTTCGCGAGGAGCGGGACAGTCACCATCGCGGCCGGAGCGGCGTAACGCCCGCTTGGTCGCGATCTATCTAATCCCTCCAAGCAAGAGAAACACCATGACCAGGTACAAGCCAACCTTTCCGCAATTCGTTGAATTTGAGAGACCAGGTACAGGTCAAGATTCTGCGCAAGAGGCTCAAGCTGACGGATGAGCAGTTTTACCAGCGTTCTCCGCAAATCGGGCACTTCGATCTCGGCTATCGCCAAGGATGCCTCTACTTTGAAACGAACAGCAGCGACGGGCATGTAGATGCGTGTTGTCGTCTTTGTCTTGCGTCGATTGATTGTCATGTCGATAGTCCGCTCCGATTGTCCTAGTAGATCAATCGTGACAGACGCTTCCAGATTCGTCGGCGTATCGCCAACGATATAGCGCTCGGGCAACCGGATCACGCGGCGCGAACATGGCTGGGTTACTGATTGCCGGCCGGTCATCACTCATTGAACACCAGCCGTCCGCCTTAATGCAGATCTCGACTCGAGCATCCCTTTGCGCTTGATACGGATTATTTGTCCCACCGTTGTGAGCTTCCGTCCATTTTGCCGCGTCGGAGGCCGTTAACTTGTCCGCATCATTCTCGCACTGCTGCGCGATCTGAATTAAACGGTCGCGGGGAAAGGCATAGTATCTCACGGCGTGGGGGATCAGCGCGAGCGCAATGGCTGCTGCCAACATGACCTTGATCAATCTCAGCAAATGGCGCCCCAGCCAGCAAACAAAAGAGTAGAAGAATGCTCGAGAGACTTCACCTCGGGGCCGCTCGCTGCGCCGAGGTATTTCACCGCTTCACAGGCTCAGTCGGTTTTGCGGTATCCCACGGGCGTTTGCCGGACACGTCTCGATCCCATGGGCGCGCGACCGATCCTGCTTTCTCTTCCAAGTCATTTTTAGCGCGTGCAGCCTTGATCTGGTCGCGAATTGATAATTCGGTTGCGGCTGTCGCTTGTTCGGCCGATCGAACAATAGCACTGGACGACAGGAAAAGGACCGCGCTGACCAATAAGATAATTTTCATCAATGCCGATAGCACGATCACCCGCTGTTGTCCGATTTATCTTCGGCCCCAGCGCCGAGCTGATAACAACGATCGCCTTTCACGCAACGCAGTCAACGAAGCGCTCGTCCCGGAAGGCTGCTGTGCAGCTTACACAAGTGCGCCCGGCTAGAAAGGGAACTTTCGCATCCTCGCGCCGGCTGTCGGACCAGCAACCATTTGCTGCCACATCTGTTGTCCTCCATCCGATCGAGGTTGCACAGGGACATCGGTCGCCGACACATGGAGCTCCCGTCTGTCTCCGGAGCGCGTCATGACCCGATACTACTTCGATCTCATCGACGATGACGGCCTGTTTATTGACGAAGAAGGTCTGGAGCTTTCGGACTTTCGGTCGGTGCAAGTTGAGGCCGCAAAGTCATTGGCCGACATGGCACGAGATGCGACGTATGACCCTTGCAGCTCTTCAAAGCGCTATATGGCGATTGAGGTACGGGACGACGCCGGTCCCGTGATGCATGTCGGGCTCGAATTTGGGGACGAAAGGCGGCAGTGACACGGGTTGTGGGTCCCGGCGTCGCTCCTCGATCCATCTTCGAGCATCAATGAGGTGGCGCCCTCGCCGCCATAGCGATCCAGCTGAGCTATGCGGAATTTCGGCGGCTATGGCTTCTTCGGGCAGCCGTGTCGGCTTACACGCACAGGCGACAACTGCTCGACCGGCATCGCAGCTTCAGACTCGACTCTTAGCCAGGGTTGATGCTTCGCGCGTCACTTCGGGCCGGGGCACGCATGTAGTGAAGCTTGGGCCGGTAACTATCGCGTATGTCCATAACCAGGCTGTGAACGACGCCGGCGAAGTCGGAAACTGCCTCAACCGTCTTACAGGCAACACCTGACATTGCAGACCAGCGCGCAGAAGCAGGTGCGATCCCACGGTGTCTGACGATGCTCTTCCAGATCATCTTCTTTCTCCGTTCGGTTGAATATCGGCACCATGATGATCTAGCGGATCGGAGCTGCGGCTGCGCCAGAGCAATTGCCGTACCTGTCGAGCAATTGCTGCTAATGCCTGCGCTTCGCTCATGCGCTGCGGCTTCGCACCTCCGCGGCGCATTCCACTCGGCGATTCCGCGGGGACCGGTGAGACGGCATGCATTGGCATAGTCGTCCAGCGATCTCCTTGGACGGGGCGCGTGATCCAAAGCTCGATATCTCGATTGGGCGCGTCAGCGCTGTTGTCCTTCAACGATTGGGAGCAGCGCAAACGTGGCAGGAACGCCGTGAGGACAGCTTTGCAGCAGCACCGGACAAGACATGGCCGCTTCGGGAAAGACGGCAGACCCACACTGCGCAAGACTACTGCCGCGACGTTACAACCCAAGGCGCCACCCTGCCCAAATTCCAAAGAGGCCACGCCAACCCCGCATCCGTCGTCGATGCCCTAAGGGCCCTAGCGGGTGATCTGCCAGCGGCACGCGGGAGTTTTGCCAGAGGCCGCTGCGTGCGCGGCACCTATGTCCCGTCGGATCAGGCTGGCAAGATCACGAGATCCCGGAGCTTTATCAAACCATGTCGTGTGCTGGCGCGCTTCTCGATCGGCGGCGGCAATCCGATGGTGGCGGATATAGACCACGCCGCGTCGTTGCGCGGCTTCAGCTTCCGGATCGGCAACGATGACCAGCTCTCGGACATCTTCACGCAGAGCGCGCCGGTGCATTTTGCAAGGACGCTCGACCAGATGCTGGCTTTCCTGAAGGCGCGCCTCCCCGGATCGAATGACGAGCCCGATGCGAAGAAGATCAAGGCTTTCTCCGCCGCCAATCCAGAAACGCTGCATCAGGCCCGATATCTCGCCGCGCAGCCGCTGCGAGCGAGCTTTGCCGGCACGACCTATTGGGGCGTGCACTCTTTTCCTGCCACCAATTCGGACAGCAAGATACGGTTCATCAAGTTCAAGATCGAGCCGGTCGGCGAAAAAGTCACGCTGACCGTGGACGACGCCAGGGCGCAGTCCGCCGACTTCCTAAACGACGACCTTGATTTGCGGATCGCGGCTCACGCGGTGAGGTTCAGCGTGATGGCGCTGCTCGATCGCCCCAGCGACCCCGTCATGGACGTAACCATCCGATGGCCAGATGAGGACGAACGCGAAGCGGTGCGGCTGGGGACGATCGTCATCACAGGAGTTGAGCCAGATGATGCATGCGACGAAGCCATGTTTAATCCGGCCAATCTTGCCGACGGCATTGGTCATCCGCCGGACGAGATATTTGCGGCTCGCCGCGCCGCCTACGTCATCTCACAGAGAAAACGCCGATGAGCGACCCACGCCTCCGCCATGCTCGATCAGGTTTCGCTTTCGCGCCCACCGCCATTCTCGCGGCGCCATGCGCCCGGGCTGATGCCGACCATCGACGTGAACACCCGCGTGAAGTGGCTTTGATTGGCAAAGCCGGCCGATATCGCGATGTCGGACAGAGGCAGGTCGCGAACCATCAGCAATTGCTTCGCCACCTTGACGCGCTGGCGAAGAAGGTACTGGTGCGGCGGCAGGCCGATAGTGGTTCGAAACGCGCGCGAAAAATGGCGGACCGAGAGGTCAAGCTCGACCGCGATCTGCTCCAGTGAAAGCCGCCCGCCAAGGTCGGCCTCGAGCCTTTCGCAGGCGCGCTTCGCCTGCCACGGCGCAAGACCGCCGCGCACCGCTTCGGAGACATGCAGTCCACCATAGGCCTGAGCGACATGCGCAGTGAGCGCAAGCATCATGTGATCAATGACGAGCTGGTTGGCTTCGGATGGCCGGCGCAGCCCTCTCAGTAGCGACGCGCCGATATGATACACGGTCTCATCGGAAAAGCCGGTACCGAACTGACAGTCGAGTTGGCCGACCCGCCGCGCCCTGTACTGTTCTGCAACGCCGTTGAGCGCCGCAGCCGGAATGTAGAAGTGAAGAGAGTGGAACGGCTTATCGATCACAAAACGAGGATCGCACTTCATGTCGTACAGATATGTCGCGCCGGGCCGGATATTGGTCTTGGTCACACACTTGCCATGCTCCCAGTATTCGCAGTCAGGGTACTCGCGAAGCTTCAGGCTGACGATGTAAGCGTCCTCGGGGACAATTTGGCCGCAGAGACCGGGGACGGGATTATCATCCCGCGTTTCGGTGGCCACGATCTCGACGCCACGCAGGGACCGCGTGATCACCGATGACGGCGTATCGCGAAGGTGCAGAAGGTCCTTCCACTTCTGACCGTGAAAACTGCTCTGTGCCATGGGCCGGTCCCATCGTAGGCGCCCTGTGGCGGGAAAATCGCCACCGTTGAATGCTCTGTTGTTATTATCGTGCATCAGCGAGCGGCCGTCCAGCAACGCACCGATGCACTGCCCTTCGTGCCGCGGCAGGTGTAGGCGTGAAATGCGTGGGAGAATTAGCTGACCGAGAGGTCGGCTCAGCGATGATTTGCTGCAATGCAAGCGCTGCGTCAAACGAGAGCCAGCGCTGTCGTCCCCCCCAAACGACACCCGCCGCAGGCTATCGCAGCATCAACATTCGGCTCGGGCAGCAGTAGACCGCGACCATTGGTCACACTCGACTATCGCCTTGACTATACACGGCGACGTGTTGGCGGCCTACGGCAGGATCGGACAAGTCATGGCCGCTTTAGGAAAGACCGCAGACTGGAACGGCGACTAAAAAAAACGCCAAAACGCTCAAGCGTGGCCCGTTCACCGACGAGCATAAGTCCGTGAGAAAACCGCGTTTGCGAGATACTTCGCAGCATCAGCCAGATACGTCCCGGACGGTCCGATCTCGAAGCAATGAAGGTCGGTTGCGCGAGGCGTTCGACTTGATTCCGCACTTGGTTTGGTGCGCAGGTCCCGATGGGCGTCTGAAGTTTTGCAACAACAATTGGCTGGGCGCGACAGGGCTCGCCTGGAAACAAGTGAAAGGCACGGACTGGACCTCTGTCCTGCACACTGAAGACGTGTCCAGAGTTCAGAATTCCTGGCAGTCGGCGCTGGCGGACGGCACCTCGGCGGAAGCCGAGGCACGAATCCGCACCGCCGATAGCTCATATCGATGGCACCAGATCCGCGCAATGCCACAGTTTGCTCGCTCGGGACGGCTCCTCAACTGGTTTGCCACCGCCACTGACATTCACAATCGAAAATTGGTCGACGATTCCTTGCGCGAGTCGGAGGCCAGATGGAGATCTGTGTTCGACAGCTCGGCGATTGGCGTTGCGATTACGGATATGACCGGGCGCTTCTTGTGGGTCAATCCGACGTATGAACGGTTTTTGGCCTACTCTCAGGAAGAGCTCCGAAACCTGCGGTTCATCGAAGTGACCCATGAGGCATTCCGCTCTCACAATACGGACCTGATCCAGGAATGTCTCGATGGGAAGCGAAGGCAGTTCCAGATCGAGAAGCTCTATCGTCGCAAGGATGGCATTCCGGTTTGGGTCAGGAACAACGTAAGCATCATACGTGATCAAGCCGGCGCTCCGCGGTACATCATGGCGCTTGCAGAGAATATCCTGCTTCAGCGACTGGCCTCCATCGTCGAAGAGCAATACGACTTCCTCGCCATAGCGGATTTGGAGGGGCGGCCTCTGTACGTGAACCGCGCCGGACAACAACTGGTCGGACTCGATAGCGAGAAGGAGCTACGAGATACCGAAGCTAAGCAATACTTCTATCCTGAAGATTGGTCGTTGATAACGCACGCAATCAAAGATTCAATCCTGACAAGCGGATCTTGGTCCGGTGAAACCCAATTCCGCCATCTAAAGACCGGAGAACGCCTTCCCGTCCTGTATCAGGGCTTCCGCGTCGACGATCCCGAAACCGGCGCCCAAAACAATATCGCCATTCTCTGTCGCGACATTTCTGCGCGGAAAGAGGCTGAATTGGCGGCGCAAGCGGCCCAGACGGAACTCGCACGTGTGAACAGGCTGACGACGATGGGAGAAATGGCTGCGTCCATCGCCCATGAAAGCAACCAACCGCTGACAGCGATCATCGCAAACGGCGGAGCCTGTCTGCGTCTTCTGGCCCATCGGCATCCGGATCTTGGCGAGGTGCGGGCAGCGCTGGAAAGCATTATCGACGACGCGAGCCGCGCGGCCGAAATCACGCATGGCATCAGGAATATGGCTAAGAAGATCGACTCGGAGCGCGTTCCAGTTGATCTCAATGAGGTAATCGACAAGGTTCTTTTTCTGACCCAAGGACAAGTTCGCTCTTGGAGCGTGGCCGTTCAGACCGACCTTGAAGCAGGCCTGCCTTATGTAATTGCAGATAGGGTCCAGCTACAGCAGGTCATATTGAACCTGGTGATGAACGCAATCGAGGCGATGGCTTCGACACAGGACGCCCTCAAGAAGCTGGTAATCAGCACTCGGTCGCAGCAGGAGGACCACGTCCTGGTTTCTGTCAAGGACTCAGGAACTGGGATCGCGCTCGACTCCACTCAGCGCATCTTCGAACCGTTCTTCACAACAAAGTCGAGCGGCGTCGGCCTCGGCCTCTCCATTTGTCGTCGGATTATCGAAGGGCATGGAGGACGTCTTTGGGCGATGCCAGCAGAGCCGCATGGAGCCGTGCTTCAATTCACGTTACCACCTCGGTAGTGCGCTGACGACCGGCCGCCACATATGGCTTGTAAGTCTACTTCATTTCTCCATCCTGAGAGAAGATGGCCGACTGAACGCAACGCAACAGTTCATCGATGCTGACGGGCTTGCGCAGGTAGGAATGAGCTCCCTCCTTCAAAGCGCAATCGCGGTCTTTGTCATCGGGAAAGGCAGTTATGAAGATTATGGGAATACAGTAACCGGCGCTCTTGAGCGCGCGCTGCATATCGAACCCGGATGCCTTCGGCATCTCAACATCTGCAATAATGCAACTGGTGTCCTGAAGTTGTCCGGAATTGAGAAGGTCATCAGCCGATGGGAACGCCTCTGCTCCGTAGCCGGAGGACTTCATCAGCCGCTTCATCGACGCGCGAACAGAAGCGTCATCGTCCACTATCGATATCTGCGGCATCTTGCGCAAAACGCTGGCCCCGCTGTGCGGTGACACATGTCCAGGTTCAATATACGTTGCAGCTCCTCCAAGTAACTCAGCCAATGGTTGGCGAGATCTACTACGATAGTCGAGGTCGTCCAGCTATCCCGGACGGGATACCCAGACCGAACCGTCTGCAACCATCACCGACGGTCCGCAAGCAGCAGTTTGACCCTCCTCACTTCCTGGAGAAACACCAACGTAATAGCTCTTTGGGAGCGAAACAAAAATGAAACAACCGCCCGGGATTGTTCTGATCATCGATGACGATCAGTCAATTCGCACCAGCCTTCAGCGTCTTTTCAATTCGGTAGGATTGGCTACAAAAGCTTTTGCATCGGCGGAGGAGTTTTCGTCGGCGGCCGTGCCCGACATTCCGGGCTGCCTGATCGTCGACGTGCGCCTGCCTGGCCCGAGTGGGCTGGAACTCCAGGATCAACTTGTGCGGGCGGGCATTGCTATTCCGATCATCTTCATCAGCGGGTACGGCGATGTCCGCACGACTGTTCGCGCGATGAAGAGCGGCGCAATCGAGTTCCTCACCAAGCCACTGCACGATCAGGAATTGCTCGATGCGGCTCACTCGGCGCTTCAGCGAGACAAGGCACGCCGCGAAGAGGACGGTGTCCTTTCGCAGCTGAGAGCGAAATTCAATTCGCTCACGAAGAGAGAACACGAAGTTATGGCGCTGGTCGTGACCGGTCGACTCAACAAGCAAATTGCTGCCGATTTGAAGATAACCGAGATGACGGTAAAGTTGCATCGAGGACAAGTCATGAGAAAGATGAGCGCGAAATCCGTTGCCGATCTCGTTAGGATGTCCGAGCGGTTGCATTCAATGAAAGTCGGTCTCGGCCGCGGTCAATAGTCGAGCAACGCCATCACCCCGCAGCCACGTTCTGACTCCGCCTCAACAGCAATCTCGCTCAACCCTTTCGAAATTTTATCGCCGCAATAGACAGCGATGGGTCGGGGACAGCTTGTCGATGCTGCATTCCGCCTTTCGATCTCCCCCTTGTAATCCAGCCAAGTATGTTGGGCGATTTCGTGCGAATTCAAAAAACAACTCATGCGTCACTATCCTAAGGTAGAGGTCGAACTAATCTCAGAACTAATGGAACTCGGCAGACTGTACGATACCGCAAAGTGATGTTTGTGGTCATTATTGCGAGCGTTCCCGAGGCAGCGACCTTGAGCCTCCCTCACGCGAGCATCTGGCATGAGCAGTCCGATCATCAGCAAGTGTTCTCAACATTCGTCGTTGGCACCCAGCGTGCAAGAGAACGCTCTTGAGAACGCCGAACGTTCTCACGCCGATGCGGAAATGACGCGCGTACTCAAGACGGCACCACTCCACATGGCGTCCGACCCATCCAGCGGGGTGATCACCTTCTGGCGACATGATCCTCTCCACGACGTCGTCCGCCCCATGGCCGACCACGTCATCATGACGTTCCCCGCCGAGCCGGTGCGGTTCGAGCGTCGCGACGGGAAGGTGCTTGTGAACGGAATGACACGACCTGGGACGGTGACGATCATTCCGGCCGGTTCAACCTCACGATGGGACATCTACCAGCCTCTGAGTGTCCTTCAGCTTTATCTTCCGCACAGCACGCTCGACCGCGTTGCCCACGAAGCCGGCACAACCGCTCCCGGCGACCTCGTGGAACGGACTGCGCATCCCGATTCCATTACATCTCGATTGCTGCTGAGCGCGGCCGACGCCCTGGAAGGCTCTGCGGCGCTGGATGCGCTGTTCAGACACCAACTGACGGATCTCCTGGCTACGCGCCTCCTCGCGGCGCACGCGGGCTCTTCGGCAGCGGTTCAGCCGGTCACAGGTGGCCTGTCGCCAAACGTGCTGAGACGCGCCATCGAACGCCTGCGTTCAGGGCGCGATGCGGACGTATCGCTTGCTGCGCTAGCCGCGGATGCGGGGCTCTCGCGCTTCCACTTCTGCCGCGCCTTCAAGGAAAGCACCGGGCTGTCGCCTCATGCCTGGCTGCGCCAGCGCCATCTCGAGCAGGCCATGAGCATGCTGCGCGACACCGACGATTCGATCGTGTCGATCGCAATCGCGCTCGGCTATTCCTCGCAGACTGCCTTTGCTGCGGCATTCAGGAAGTTGACGGGCGAGAGCCCCAGCGATTGGCGGCGACACGTGCGGTAAGCATATCCTTCGCCGACGCCCGCTTCTTGAACAGGAAATACTGGGTAGCAACCGGGTATTTAGGCGCTGATTGCATGACGGACCGGCCAAACGTGCCGAAAGCGCCAGCGTTTCCGACATTGGGCGTGTCGCTTCGGCCCGATGCCATCACCGACTTCAAGCGCAACGCCGAAAGGAATCATGAGATGAAGACATTTCTCAGTATCGGAGCGGGCCCAGGGATCGGTTTCGCGACTGCCGAACGCTTTGCCAAAGAAGGTTTCCAAGTGGTTCTAGCAGCCCGGAGCGTCGCCAAGACACAAGAATTGGCAGAACGGCTAACAAGGAAGGGATACAAGGCTAGTTCTCGCGGAGTAGACTCGGGCGATCCGAAGAGCGTCACGGACCTGATCGGTGCGCTTCAGAAGCAGCACGGCTCAATCGAGGTCCTACACTACAACGCCGCATCCATGCGCAAGGCGGCTCTCTCAGAACAGCCGCGCGACAGCTTCAATAGCGATCTCGCCGTGAACATCGGAGGAGCGCTTGTTGCCGCTCAGGCGGTCGCCCCGAGGATGGAAGAGCAAAAGTCCGGCGCGATCCTGTTGACGGGGGGCGGCTTCGCACTCGCCCCAAGCCCGGACTATCTCTCGATCAGCATCGGCAAGGCCGGCATTCGTGCTTTGGCTCACGGACTTTTCGAGCCGTTCCGGGAAAAGGGAATTCACGTCGCGACAGTGACTATCTTTGCCTTCGTTTCCCCAGACTCGAAAGAAGCCTCGTCGGTGGCCGAGCACTTCTGGCAGCTGTACAGCCAACCGAAGGATTCCTGGACGGTCGAAGCGAATTACGGCCTCGCGACCGAATGACCAGGGAAGCAATTCCGGCTGTTGTCGACATCACTGTTGAGCACTGTCGGCATTAAGGCCCTGGACCTACCGGCACTCTGGTTGGCAGCGTGCGGCGACTAGGTCGGCCGCACGTCAGGTTCTCTATTGACCGAAGTTGCCGCGTAGGTTGCTCCCCCCGGGGCCGTGGGAGCCTCAACCTTGGCCTCTCGTGCGCGTGGAGGAGCCGTCCACATGGGGTAATCGCGGGAGCGAGTCGCCCCTGAATCAGTGGCTGTTCCCCGATAGGATGGAGATACGGGCTCACGACTGGACGCCGGGCCCAAGCATCGAATTGAGAACAGCCATGGAAGAATATATTGGTCTCGACGTGTCGATGAAAGAGACGGCAGTCTCGATCTGCCGAGCGGGTGAACGGATCTGGCGCGGCAAGTGCGCATCTGATCCCAGCATTATCGCCGAGCTCATCCGGAAGCGGGCGCCATCCGTGAAACGCGTGGTATTCGAGACCGGACCGCTGTCGGTATGGTTCTATCATTCTCTGCGCACCGAAGGGGTGCCGGCGATCTGTATCGATGCGCGCCATGCTAAAGCAGCGCTCGATATGGCGACGAACAAGACGGACGCGAACGACGCCGATGGTCTGGCGCAGCTCGCGGAAGCCGGGTTCTTTCGTGAGGTGCGTGTGAAGGGATTCGACAGCATGCTGACCCGCACGCTTGTCGCAGCGCGGACGCGGCTGGTCCGAATCACTACCGAGCTTTCCAACCAGATCCGCGGTGTCATGAAAACCTTCGGTCTGCTCGTTCCCGCCGGAAAGGGAAGCACCTTCGAGAAGAATGTGCGGAGGCTTCTTGCCGACCAGGACAGACTTGCATCCATCGTGCTGCCGATGCTGGAAGCTTGGCGTGGCATTCGCGTCCGCGCCGCCGAACTCGAACGCCAATTGGTGCGGGACGCGCGCCAAAGCCAGGCTTGCCGCATCCTCATGTCGATTCCTGGCATCGGTGCGATCACCGCAACCTCCTTTACCACAGCCATTGAGGAGCCTGGCAACTTCAGGAGATCTCGATCTGTTGGTGCGTGGATCGGCCTAACAACGCGCCGCTACCAATCCGGAGAAGTCGATTATGACGGCCACATATCCCGACGCGGCGACCGCCCTTTGCGAGGGCTGCTCTACGAAGCGGCGGCGGTCATTCTGACGCGCAGCTCAACCCGCAGCACACTGCGCACATGGGGTCTGCAGCTCCGGGAGAGGATCGGCTTCAAAAGAGCTGCCTGGCCGTGGCGCGCAAACGGGCGGTAATAATGCATACGATGCTTAAGACCGGCGAGCTATTTAATCCGAATGCCGGAGCCGCCGCATGAGTCCCGATAGCGTTCAGAACCTGAACGCCTAAGGTGTCCCTGCCGGGACGTGGGCCGAGCCATTCCGCTGATGCTGTTGCACTGCTGACTCAGCAAAGTGCGTCGTCCACATTGAAGGCTCGTCCCGCGAAGCTCCATCATGCGGCGGCTAATGTCGACCGCGAAGACAACCATGCACCCGGCAGCGTCTCCTCGGCGAAACTATATGCTTGACGCCCAAGCAGCGATTAGACAACAGCATCAAAAGCGAAGAGCACAAGCCAGCCAGCAACTGGCAGAGCCATCCGCGGGTCAGCGACCTTAGGGCGATTGACGGAGGCAGAAGCGTTAGCAGCAATCGCTCTACACGGACGGCAATCGCTCTGGCGCAGCCGCAGCTTCGATCCGCTAGAACACCGCGGTGCTCGCATCCAACCGGACGGAGGACGAAGATGATCTGGAACAGCATCGTCAGATATCGTGGGATCGCACCGCGACGGCGACTTGCCGCAACCACACTCGTACACGGACTTTCGCTCGCTGTTCGCTTCACCTCAGCAACCGGCGAGCAGGTGGAAATTCCGGCGCAATCCGTGCAGGCGACCAATCCGGTGATGTCCATCATGACCAGAGATGGCGCTCAACTGCCCTACGACGACTGGGGCCCGAGCACCGCGCAACCGATTTTCCTTCGCCGCAGCTGGCCGTCGATGCCGGACTGCCGAGGTCGTTGAGAACTAGCGACTTCGTTTCACGTCTTCGCGTCGTTGTCGAACTCAAGAAGCTCTCCCGGATGGGGGCGGCGGTGGTGACGCGCATCGTCCGAGATGTTCAAACCAAAGGAGCAGATCACGTGCGACTACTTATCATCGGCGCCGGCTTCGCCGGCATGTACGCTGCACTTTCCGCCGCCCGTCTGCGCGACATCCAGGGCGTTTCGCCCGAAAAGCTCGAGATAGCGCTGGTTGCGCCCGAGCCGACGCTGGTGGTCCGCCCCCGGCTCTACGAGCCGAAGCCCGAGACCTTGACGGCGCCGCTGCTTGACGTCCTCAAGGCCATCGACGTCGTCTATGTGCAAGGTAGCGCCGAGACTGTCGACACCAAGTCCCGAACGGTGCAGATCGCGACGGCCGACGGCTCGCGAAAGACACTCACCTACGATCGCCTTGTTGTGGCCACAGGCAGCCGGCTATTCCGTCCGAGTATCCCTGGCCTTGCCGAGCATGGCTTCAGTGTCGATTCGCTCGACGATGCGCTCGCTCTCGACAAGCATCTGCAAAGCCTTCCCGGGCGGCCGGCCGTGAACGGCCGCGACACGGTCGTCGTCGCCGGCGGCGGCTTCACTGGCATCGAGGCGGCTACCGAAATGACAGCGCGCCTGCGCGATATCTTGGGCAAGAATGGCATGCCGCGCGTCATCATTGTCGAGCGCAGCCCTGCGATCGCTCCCGATATGGGCGAAGGTCCCCGCCCGGTCATCGAGGATGCCCTGCGCAAGCTCGGTGTGGAGACCCGCCTCGGAGATTGCGTCGCCTCGCTCGACAAAGCCGGCGTCACGTTGACCTCCAGCGAACGCATAGAGGCCGAGACCGTAGTCTGGGCAGCCGGCATTCGCGCCGCGCCGTTGACGCAGCAGATTCCCGCCGAGCGCGACAATTTCGGCCGGCTGCTGGTTGATCGCGATCTGCGCGTGCCGGGAGCGCCGGGAGTCTTCGCGACCGGCGATGCCGCCCGCGCCGCCTGCGACGATGACGGCAATTACGCACTGATGTCATGCCAGCACGCCACGCGAATGGGCGCGTTTGCCGGCAACAACGCCGCCGCCGAGTTGCTGGGCGTTCCGACCAAACACTACCACCAGACGGGCTACGTCACCTGCCTGGACCTGGGCGGAGCCGGCGCGCTGTTCACGACCGGCTGGGAGCGCAAGGTCAAAATGGTCGGCGACGTCGCCAAGAAGACCAAGCAGGAAATCAACACCGTCTGGATCTATCCGCCGCGGGCCGAGCGTGCCGCCGCGCTGGCCTCGGCCGATCCCGAACGTGTGACTGATGTGACCGGCTTCTTCTAGACCCTTCACGCGAAGCGGGCCGCGCTTCCTCCGCAGAAGCGCGGCCCGCTCACCTCAGATCACTCTGGAGCTTGACCACGATGAAACACGAGACCGTGCGCGCAACAGCGTTCGCGATGCCGCTGACGAGCCCTGCATTTCCATCCGGCCCTTATCGCTTCATCGACCGCGAGTATTTCGTCATCCAGTACAGGACGGACCCGGAAGCGCTGCGCCGGATCGTGCCTGAGCCGCTGGAGTTCACCGAGCCGGTGGTGAACTACGAATTCATCCGCATGCCCGACTCGACCGGCTTCGGCGACTACACCGAAAGCGGTCAGGTCATCTCCGTGCGCTACAAGGGCCAGGCCGGCAGCTTCGTCCACCAGATGTTCCTCAACGACCATCCACCGATCGCCGGTGGTCGCGAGCTGTGGGGCTTTCCCAAGAAGCTGGCGCAGCCGAAGCTGGCGGTCGAGATCGACACGCTCGTCGGCACCCTGAACTACGGGTCGGTGCGCATCGCGACTGGCACCATGGGCTACAAACATCGCGCCCTCGACATATCAGTCGAAGCCAGAAAGCTCGCCGCTCCCAATTTCCTGCTTAAGATCATCCCGCATGTCGACGGCACCGCCCGCATCTGCGAGCTGGTGCGTTTCCATTGTGAGGATATCACCGTGAAAGGCGCCTGGACCGGTCCCGCGGCGCTCGATCTCTATTCGCATGCGCTCGCGCCCGTCGCCGAGCTGCCTGTGCTGCAGGTGCTGTCGGCGAAGCACGTTGTCGCCGACTTGACCCTCGGGCTCGGCACTGTGGTTCACGACTATCTGGGCTCGGCGGTTGCGCGATGGCGCGGGGCCGGCTCCGAAACCTTGATCGAGACCAACGCCGGCTGACCGGATAGGCTGCCATGCAGGGAGTTTTGGCAATGTTGAACGTGATGCGCGAACAGAGCAGTCCTGTGCTGCAGCAGACCAGGCAGCTGCCTTACGACGTTGTAGCGCTGGTGCTGCAGGGTGGCGGCGCTTTGGGGGCCTACCAGGCCGGAGTCTATGAGGGCATCCATGAAGCCGGTATCCGGCCAAATTGGCTGGCCGGCATTTCGATCGGGGCGCTGAATGCGGCCATTATCGCAGGCTCCCCCGAAGACGAGCGCGTGGACCGGCTGCGCGAGTTCTGGGAGCTGATCTGCGCCTATTCGATAGAGTTGCCCGCCGGCGAAGGGCTGGTCGACGCCCTGCCCTTTGCTTTCGATATCAAATCGGTCCGCAACGTGCTGGCGGCAATGCGCGCGCTGGTCCAGGGGCAACCAGGCTTCTTCAAGCCGCGCTTTCCCTCGCCGCTCTTCTCGCCGTTTTCAGGAGATGCCGCGACCAGCTTCTACGACACGGCACCGTTGCACCGGACCCTGGAGCGGCTCGTCGATTTCGACCGGCTCAACGCGGGCGATGTGCGCGTCAGTGTCGGCGCGGTCAACGTCCGCACCGGCAACCTGACCTATTTCGATACTGCCGAACGCCGGCTGGGACCGAAACATTTCATGGCTTCAGGCGCGCTGCCGCCGGGATTCCCCGCCGTCGAAATCGAAGGCGAGCACTATTGGGATGGCGGCGTGGTCTCGAACACGCCTCTTTCTCACGTGCTCTCCGGGAAACCAAGCGACACGCTGACATTCCAGGTCGACCTCTGGTCGGCAAAAGGCCGCGTTCCTTACGACATGATGGAGGTATCGAGCCGGCAGAAGGACATCCAGTATTCGAGCCGCACGCGCGCTGTCACCGACCAGGCACTAAGGATGCAGAAGATGCGCCAGGCGCTGCAGCGGACACTCGATAAGCTGCCGGATAGCGCAAGGCAGGACCCGGAAATGCGGGCCATCGCTGATCTGGCCCGTCACCGCTCTCACAACATCATTCACTTGATCTATCAAACCAAGCTCCATGAGGGCCATTCGAGGGACTACGAATTCGGGCTAAGCGCGATGCGCGCGCATTGGCAGAGCGGACTGGAGGATATCCGCCGCACGCTGGCCGACGGGCGGCGCCTCGACCCGCCACCTCCCGAGCTCGGCATCGTCACCCATGACATCCACCGCCGCGATTGAGCGCCCGGCCGGTTTATCTCTCAAGCATCGAAAGGACTTCTCATGTTGAAGGGCAAGGTCGCGATCGTCACCGGGTCAACCAGCGGCATCGGGCTCGGCATCGCCGAGGAGCTCGCCAAGGCCGGCGCCGACGTCGTCTTGAACGGCTTTGGCGACGCCGGAGAGATCGAGAAGATCCGCAGCGGCATCGAGCGTAAGCACGACGTGCATGTCATCTACGACGGCGCCGACATGTCGAAGGGCGGGGCCGTGCGCGCACTGATTGACGCGACGATCGGGAAGTTCGGACGCCTCGACATCCTCGTCAACAATGCCGGCATCCAGTTCACCGCACCGGTGGAGGAATTCCCGCCCGCCAAGTGGCACGCCATCCTCGACATCAATCTGTCTGCGGCATTCCACGGCATCGCGGCCGCGGTGCCCCAGATGAAGAAGCAGCGCTGGGGACGCATCGTCAACATTGCCTCCGCGCACGGCCTCGTCGCCTCGACGCACAAGGCGGCCTATGTCGCGGCCAAGCATGGCCTGGTGGGTCTGACGAAGGTGGTCGGCCTCGAGACCGCCGGCAGCGGTGTGACCTGCAATGCGGTCTGCCCGGGTTGGGTTCGTACGCCGTTGGTCGAGAAGCAGATCAACGACATCGCAGCCGAAAAGCGCATCAGCCAGAAGGAAGCAACCAACCAACTCCTCGCTGAGAAGCAACCGTCGTTGGAGTTCGCCTCTCCGGAGCAGCTTGGCGGCACCGTCTCCTTCCTGTGTTCGGCCGCGGCGGATCAGATCACGGGTACCGCGATCTCTGTCGATGGCGGCTGGACCGCGCGTTAGCCCGGGAACCTTAGGTGTCCGAAAAGATCGTCAGCACCGCGCCGTGCCTGGGCACAGTGGCGATCCCCAGCTTCGGGCGGCTCCGCCCAGACCGAGAAAGGGAAGCAACATGGATACCGTGACCACGATCTCCGAAGCTGTTGCGATCGGGCGCTCCGAAGCTGGCCAGGCCGCCGCAGCGTTCGTGGAAGCTAAGGCTGTTCCAGCCGACCATCGCCCCGCAAATCTGGCGCCCGCGCAGGCCAAGGCTCAACCCGCCGCCCCAAACGAGCCCGGTCCAGGCGCCACATCGCGTAACCGGAGACGCCTGATCATGCCGCTGATAGCGGTCGGCGCGGCGGTAGCGCTCGTCCTGGTGACGTCAGGCCGTTGGAATGCCTGGGTGGGAACGGCCGCAGTCCAGACCACCGACAACGCCACCGTGCATGCCGAGATGACCCGATTGAGCGCTCGGGTGAGCGGGAATGTCAGGCGGGTTGCCGTGCATGATTTCCAGCAGGTCAAAGCTGGCGAACTGTTGATGGAGATCGAACCGGCGGACTACGATGCGATCGTGTCCCAGGCCGAGGCGAGTGTCGCCGCAGCACAGGCCGATCTCGACAACCTGGAAAACAAGAAGACCCATCAACGCGCCGTTATCGCCCAGGCCGAGGCGCAGCGCCGATCTGCCGCCGCCCGCGAATTGGAAACGCAGCAAGAGCTGGACCGACAGGACAACCTTCTTCGCGGCGGCGTCGCCGGCACTCGGCAGCGGCTGGAGCAAGCGACAGCCGCGCACGACACGGCCACCGCCACGCTTGCGGCGAGCCAAGCGACGATCGAGGCGCAGCGCAGCCAGCTCGAGATTCTGAACGGCGATGAGAACTTGCTGCGTGCGAAGCTCCGCGTTGCCCAGGCTGACCTCACGACGGCCCAGCTGCGTCTGGGGTACACGCGCATCGTGGCGCCGTTCGATGGTGTCGTCGGCGAGCGCATGGTCCAGGAAGGCACCTACGTCAATATCGGCGCCAATCTGATTGCCGTCGTGCCGCTGCCGGAAGTCTACGTCGTGGCGAACTACAAGGAGACGCAACTGATGCACGTAGCGTCGGGGCAGCCGGTTGACGTCACCGTCGACATGTTTCCCGATGTGGTCCTGCATGGCCGTGTGAAGCGCATTTCGCCGGCCAGCGGTTCGACCTTTGCCCTGCTGCCGCCGGACAACGCGACCGGAAATTTCACCAAGGTGGTGCAGCGTATCCCGGTCCGCATCGAATTCGATCCCGGCCAACCCCTGCTCACGCAGCTGCGGTCGGGAATGTCGGTCGTCACGCACATCCGCGTTGCAAGAGACGCAACATGACGACCGCAACCATCAGCAACGGCGCCGAAACGGTCGGCCGCCCCTCCCATCACCCGTTGTTGGCCGTCGCAGCCGTGCTGCTCGGAGCCTTCATCGCGAGCTTCGACGTGCGGCTGTTCGCGCTCGGCCTGCCGGACCTGAGAGGCCAGTTCGGCCTGAGCTTCGACGAGGGAGCATGGTTGGCAACTGCTTCAACCGCACCACAGATCCTCATCGCCCCCGCCATCGCCTGGCTTGCCGCGGTGTTCGGCTTGCGCCGCGTAATGGTCTGGCCGAGCCTACTTTATGTCGCGACGGTGGTGGTGATTCCGTTCGTCCGTGACTACCAGTTGCTCCTGGCCCTGCACTTCGTTCGCGGGCTTCTGCTGGGCGTGTTCATCCCGGCGACGATCATGATCGTCCTGCACAATCTGCCGATGGGATGGTGGATCATCGGCCTTGCGGCCTATTCCTTCCGGCTGTCCTTCACCAGCAATGCCGGCGTGTCGCTGGTGGGCTTTTACGTGGAGCAGGTTGGCTGGCAATGGCTCTATTGGCAGGATGCCGTGGTCGCCGTGCTGATGGCGCTGCTGACCTGGTTGGGCACGCCCCGCGAAGGCGTCAATCGCCAGTTGATGGCACAGGCCGACTGGGGCGGCATGCTATTGCTTGGCGCCGGCCTGGCCCTCATCTACGCCGGTTGCGACCAGGGCAACAGGCTGGATTGGTTCGAATCGGGCACCGTGACGGGGCTGATCATCGGTGGCGGCGCGCTCGTCTTCGCCTTTCTCGTCAACGAAGCGGTCGTCCCGGAGCCATGGGCGAGCCCCACGGTGCTGATGTCACGAAACGTCTCCTTGGTGCTGTTGACCCTGATGACTTACATGGTCACGAGCTTGTCCAACACCATGCTGGTCCCGAACTTCCTGACCGTGGTCGCGGGGCTTCGGCCCGAGCAAGTCGGCGGCGTACTCCTGCTCTACGCGGCCTTGCCACTGGTCGTCACAGTGGCCGCCGCCATCTGGCTGCTTCGCCGAGTCGATGCCCGGATCGTGGCCGTGTTCGGGTTTGCAAGTTTCGCGATCGCAGCCTGGATGGGCACCCGCGTCACGCACGAGTGGGCGCCAGACGATTTCATTCCGATGGCGCTCGTGCAGTCCGTTGGCCAGGGCCTCACCTTCACCGGCCTACTGATCTTCGTGGTATCGAATTTGAACCCGGCACGGGCCACCGCTTTCGTCGCCTATATCCAAGTGATGCGCCTGGACGTGATCGAGATTGCGGCGACAGCGATGACCACGTGGCTGCGCGTGCGCGAGCAGGTCCATTCGAATCTCATCGGCCTCTACGTTTCTGCCGGAGACGGCGATGTGGTGCGCGCTCTCGGTGGCCTGACCGGCCGATTTGTCCAGCATAGTGCCGACGCGGAGACGGCCCTGGCGCGCGCCACGACCATGTTGGCGTCGCTCGTGCGGCGCGAAGCCAACGTCCTGTCCATCATCGACGGCTTTCAGGTCGCCTTCTGGGCTGCGATCGTCGGGCTTCTGCTGATCAGTCTGATGCTTGCAGCGCCGGCAGGCCCACTCACGCCGGCACGGGCGAAATCATGAAGACACTGCCTGCCTTCCCGAGACTGATCAGCTTTTGTTAGAACCTTATCAGTGCAAGAATAGGTCCGTTGCGACCATTTACCTCTCGGCGGGATCGAACCCAAGTCTCAGGCACGCTGGCTCCTTGATCACACCACAAGCTTGAGGATACAACTCTTCCCCTTCGCCACGATGACCTCACGGATCCATTCGCCGCTCAGGGATTCCTGAAAAGGAGCTAGCTCTTCCTCTTGGCCTTGCGCCTCTCGAGCCAATCTCTCGCCGCTTGCTCCAGGATCTCTGAAGCAGTGGTGTCGTCCTCAACAGCTGCCAGCTTGAGCGACTTGATCACCTC
This sequence comes from Bradyrhizobium sp. NAS80.1, assembly GCF_001908205.1. Lineage (GTDB taxonomy): Bacteria > Pseudomonadota > Alphaproteobacteria > Rhizobiales > Xanthobacteraceae > Bradyrhizobium. Next base: position 24,312 of record NZ_LGHL01000007.1, on the reverse strand, counting down.
GCCCGACATCGACGCGAAGAAATTCCGCTTTCCCTCGGTTATCGATCTGCTTTCCTTCGGGGTCTTTCGTCCGTCAGACATGCGTTCTCCAAGCGTGGCCAAGCGGCATCGAGTGCGCCGTGAATCGCCAGTCGATTGATCCTAAGAGGGTTTTTACAAATGGCCATAGGCTGCTCTTCACCTATGTGCCTAGATCCATTTGTGCCTATTGACATCGACTTATGTTCCTGCTTTGTTCTCATTGCTCGACGTCATTGGAGTCGTGTGATGGCAGACATCGTGCGGAGTTGGCGGGTCGATTTCATGCGGGCGCACCCTCGCCTGTTTGACGTCACATGCGACGAACCGGAGCGCTCGCCCGGCCATCTCATTTGCGAGGTCGGCTGGCGCGACATCCTAGAGCGGCTTTGCGCTCGGATCGAACACGCGCTGCGAGAGGATGAGACGATCCAGATCCTCCAGATCGGGAAGAAATTCGCCCAGATCAGGGTGCAATGGCGTGGCGACGTCTCCCCCGAGACAGCGGCCAGGCTGCACGAAGCCTTTGCGCTCGCCGAGGCACGCAGCGCCTACACGTGCGAGCGGTGCGGCGCGGCGGGCCGGCTCTACAGCAATGACGGCATCTACATGACCCGCTGCGCGACCCACGCGCAGGGCGCGCCGGTGCCATCCAAACCCGGCCAGGAGAACGTTCGGCAGATCTATCTCCCAAACTCGGATGGCGCTCTGATCGTCGCGCGCCGCTACGATCGCGAGACCGACCGCTTCATCGATGACTCATCGGACGATGCGGGAATCGTGGAGGCGTGACATGGCTGCCACCATCCAGAACTGGCGAACCGATTTCATGCAGGCCCACCCCCGCTTGTTTGAAGTCATGGATGACGAGCCCGAGCGCACGCCGGGTTATCCTCATTGCGGGATCGGCTGGCGCGACATCCTTGAGCGGCTTTGCACCCGGATCGAACACGCGCTGGCCGACGGCGATCGCTTCGCGTTCGTCTGCGTCGAGCAAAAATTCGGAACTCTGCGCCTCTCCTGGGCTGGCACCCTTTGGGATGAGAGCAATGCCAGGGTTGCGCAAGCGATAGCTTTGGCCGAAGCGCGATCCGCCTGCACCTGCGAAAAATGTGGCGAAGAAGGCCGTTTGTACCGTCATGACGGCGTGTGGATGACGCGCTGCCCTGCCGATGCAAAGGGCGGGTCTGTCCGCATCGAGGCCGGCCTCGAGAGCTTCCACGTCATCCGCGTCACGGAGCTGCGCGATATGCGCGTCTTCTTCTGCCGCCGCTACGACCGCGCAGTTGATGCGTTCGTGGACATCCCGCCGGACGGTCTCGAGGGGTAGCCCGATGGCCCGCTTTCGCTGCCGCACTTGCAAACAGGAAGGGACGTTTGTCTACGACGCCGAGCGCTACACGTGTCCACTCTGCGATTCTATCGACGTGCAGTTCATCATTCACCGGGAGGAATTGCCTGAGGGTGATCCGCTGCTGAACCCTGAAAGCTCCTCGTCCAGGAAGGACGGCAAGAAGAGCGAGGACTGACCGATGCGCTTGTGGATCCTGTCAGACCTGCATGTCGAACTGACCCGCGGCTGGGACCTGCCGTCCGGCGGCGCGCGTCCGGACTTCGATGTGCTGGTCGTCGCCGGCGACCTCATCACGCGCATGGAGCGCGGCGTACGCTGGCTGCTGGAACGAGTGCCCGATAAGCCCGTCGTCTACGTCGCGGGCAACCATGAGGCCTACGGTACCGACATCCAACGCACGCTTGATAAGGCCAAGGCCGCCGCCGGCGGTACAAACGTACACGTCGTTGAGAATGAGACCATCCGTATCCGCGACGTCACGTTCGCCGGGGCGACACTCTGGACCGACTTCACCATTAACGGCGACGCTCATCGCGGGATGATGATCGCGGGCGAACGCATGAATGACTTCAAGAAGATCAGGACGTCGACCTACAAGCAGCGCTTCCTGCCGCCCCATGCCCTTACCCGACACATGAAGTCCCTGGTGTTCCTGAAAACCGAGATGCGCAAGCCGCGCGGCGCGGACCGACTTGTCGTCGTCACTCATCACGCGCCGGTACCCCAGATGTTGGACGAAACGGCCGGATCAGCCAACGATCGCGGGCTCGACCCGGCCTACCGGAGTGATCTCAGGTCTCTGATGCTGCCGGCGCCCAACGATGCGCGCGGCGCCCTGCGGCCAGCCGATCTTTGGATCTACGGCCACACCCACGAATCCTTCGACGCCGTGATCGGCGAGACGCGGGTCATATCCAATGCCAAGGGCTACGGGCCCTGGCTACCGAAGTATCGCGCTTGCGACAATCCGCGCTTCGATCAGAACCTCGTTGTCGAAATCTGAAGGAGGTGGTCATGACCAACACCGGTGGCCGATCGAAATCAAGCGATACACCGTGGCTCACCCCTCCTCTGGCCCTACGCCCTACCTCATGGTCAAGAAGGAGGTCGAAGACTTCTGGTGATCTATTCCTTTCAAGCAAGACTGCAACCCCGATCCCGCTGCGACATCCTGCGTCGCACGACGCTCTCATCCAAGCGTCGCTCGATCCACAGGTGCGCTCGATTGTTTCTATTCCATCGGCGAATGCCATTGTTCTACAGCGCGACGATGGTAGCTTTCTACTCGACGTCGTTCCGGCGAGACGCATCCGCACTTCCGAGGAGCAACAGCTCGCGCAAATTGCGTTGGCGGACCTCGGTCTCAAGCCAATAGCGTTGACCGCCGAAGAGATTCGCCGCGAGCCGCGATGCAGCAACGCGCGGCTGGTCTGGTCCTATAGTGAGAGCCCCGTCTCGGTGGGCCTGCGCCTGCGCATCCTGCTGACGCTGCTTGATGAGGGGCCATGCCGCTCGGCGAGCTTCTCAAAAGCATCCGTAGCGAGGTTGACCCCGCTCCAGCAGTGATGGCGCTCGCCTGCGCCGATCTACTCGTCCTCGATTTTGCATCCGAACCGCTGGGTCCCCGCACCATCGCCAGGAGCCGCTCATGATCCGAGAAATCCTCGCGAAGCTACATGCCCGAACCCCGACGAAAGCAGAGAGCCTCTCCTCTGCTACGGTCGATGACGTCCTCGGGCAACGCTTCGACAAGCGGCACGCCGGGAGCGCGCTGGCTATGAGTACGGTAGGACCTCGGGCGGCTCGGGACCTCGCCAATGATGTCGTCGGCAGTGAGGCGCCGGCGTCATGGGCGCCGGTAGCGAGACGGGAGCGTCCCTCTGCTCAATGTTCGATAATAGCGACCGCTTTCTATGCGGCGACCAGCGGCGCGGTCCGGCGGCAGTTGAAGAGCAAGTCGGCGCTCGCAGTGATCATACTGGTGCCAGGGCCAAGTTGGACTAAACCCTTCCGAGAGCTTTTCGTCGTGAAGTTCGGCGATCGATGGCAGGTGATTGCACCGGAAACCTTGAAGACGCAGCAACAGAAGGCGGACAGAAGCTGTGAGGTTGCAGCGGACCTTGCGCGCGGCCTGCCGGTGATCGGTGTCGCCGTCGATCGCGGCGCACTGCCCTCAGCGCTCACGACTGCTGCCGACCTCACGATATGCATCAACACGCCGAGGGGGGCAACGATCGGGCGAGCGATCCGTATGTTCACCGGACAGCCGGTGCCGTCTGGCATTGACGAAGGGATCGCCGCCGGCCTCGAATTCCACGATCTTGTCGCAGCGTTTCGGGCCAACTCCTCGCCCGCCGAGATCATCGCTCGTCTGCGAAACGCCACCGTGGCCGGGAGCGGTGCCGGGACGACGGAGCGCTTGCCGAAGCTTGAAGACGCAGTCGAATACGGTGCAGCCCGGATATGGGGCATGAATCTGGTGCGGGATATCGCTGATTACCGCTCTGGCCGCCTGGATTGGCAGGGCGTCGACCGAGGTGCGGTGCTGTATTCGGAGCCCGGGCTTGGCAAGTCGCTGTTCGCACGGATCCTGGCGAAGGCATGCGGCGTGCCGCTTGTTGCTTTTTCGATCGCCGATCTCTTCGCGAGCTCGCCGGGTTATCTCGACTCGGTGATCAAGGCGTCGCGCGCGATGTTCGAACGGGCGGCTGCGGTCGCACCTTGCATCCTGTTCCTCGACGAGATCGATGCGCTGCCGAACCGCGCCACGATGTCGCCTCGGGGCGCGGATTGGTGGACCCCCGTTGTGACGGACTTCCTGCTCAGCCTGGATAATGCCGTCATGGGAAAGCGTGCTGGAATCGTAGTGGTTGGCGCCACGAACAACATCAGTGGTGTCGATGCGGCCGTGTTGCGTCCAGGCCGGCTGGAGCGGGCGATCGAGATCACTCGTCCCGACCATGCCGGCGCTATCAACATCTTGCGTTATCACCTGGCCAGGGACCTCGCGGGCGTTGATCTGACCGCCATCGGCCACTTGATGGATGGATCAACCGGCGCGGAGATCATGATGGCGGTGCGCGGAGCACGCCGGATCGCCCGCTACGCTGGGCGGGCCCTGGAGCTGAATGACCTCATTCTTGCCACCGCGACGGTCGAGGAAGTCGCGCCTGCCGTACTCCGCCGCACATGCATTCATGAAGGTGCGCATGCGGTGACTTCGATCGCTCTTTCTTGCGGCGTACTCAAGCGATGCATTGTGGGGAGGATTGGCACGTCGGCTGGAGAGACGCGGATCCAGTGGGAAACGGACGACCTGCCAACACGCGACTCGATCGAACGACGGGCCGTCGTCATGCTCGCAGGGCGCGCTGCGGAAAGCCTCCTGATCGGCAATATGGCGGTCGGAGCGGGTGGAAGCGATGACTCCGACCTCGCACAAGTCACCCAGTTCGTGACGACGCTGCATGCTTCCACGGGCCTCGGCGACACGCTGACTTACATCGCCTCCCATCACGATGCGCTGAAAGCGGTGCGCCGCGATCCCGAGCTTCGGTCTAAGGTCGAACAGCACCTACGGGCCCTGCAGAGCCTTGCCGACGAGGCCGTACTTCGCCACCGCGACGCGATCCTCGCCGTCGCCGACCGACTCGCTGCTCAACGCCAGCTTTCGGGCGAGGAAATCCGTAGGATTTTTGAGGTGAGTGATCTGTGCGGCCTCGGAAGGTTGCCATGATCTAAACGATTCGGCGCCGATCCACGGCGGTGCGAGCAATGAGAACGCTCGCTATCACTCGAACGGAAACGAGGAAAGTTTTCACGTTTCCACCACGATGGCAGCGCCAGAATTCTCACCACAACCGAGGAGTACAACGTTTGGATGCGCGAGGCCAAGCCGTTGCAGCGTTCGCGGCCAGGGATATCGCCGGTCGCGTCGTTCTATCCGCTCGATTGAGACGGCAGGGTTAGGCCGGCAAATCGCGCCTTGATTGAGTGAATGCGTCGAATATGCGTATCTGAAGCATCGGGAAACGCCTCTTCAGCTCGATAGCACCGTGCTCCGCACCTTCCTTGGTACTGAATTCCGTCTTGAGAAGTCCGTCTATCTCGATGGCAAAACCGGTTTTCGGCAGTTCGGTTGTTCGGCCGGGCATTAGCGATCCGTTGTCTCAGACATGCGCTCGGCTACTAGGTACGGTGAGTCTGTTGCAGTCGACAAGACGGTTTGCGGAACCAAGGCCGCATCTGCAAAGGACTGCCGCTTGGCTCCCTCCGCACGCAAGAAACTTTCCAGCTACGTGGCTGACATGTCGTTATTCTTTGAAGCGGCCGTCCTCGGGATGTCGGTGGCGATGGTGCACCACTACGCCAAGGAGGTCCCGAAATTCCGTTCCGTTGTGCGATGAACGTGCTGGAAGCCGGCTGGCAGGCGCGGCACGTGTTCGTCTCGGCAGGAAAGGAGGACCCATAGCAGTTGGCAAACGCCCTGCTCTTTTGCCCGTTATCGCGCATTAGCTCCAAAAAAAATTGTCAACCGCATTCGTTGAAATCATAGAAGAAAATGCCTTGAAGATCATTCTTTTAATCACGGGGTCCTGGGTTCGAGCCCCAGCGCGCTCACCAAATAATCAAGTTATATCAATCGTTTAGCTCTTCGCCCCACGTCTCACAGATCCGATGGTTTGACAATTTTTGCTCCCGAGTTGGCAAACTAGGTTCGCGATCCGTTTTCAGGAGAGGGGCGCTTACCGACCCCAGCAACGCTGGGGCACAGTAAGAGTCCTGCACGGATGGAGTTTGCTGAACGCAGCAAGGTGGGCGCCAATAGTTGATTGTCTGGCTGTGCGCCAGCCGGATTGCCAAAACAGTAGCCCGACACTCGACTCAACGATCCGGCTACGCCTGTTGCCTGCCCTACCTACTTCACGCTGGTGCGGTATGGCGCCTGCATAAAGTGCGTCAGTCGTGGAAGTACATCGCGGTGTCGATCGGCGCGCCGCGCAACTTTGTTGTAATGCACTGCAGCCGCGGGTGCGGCGACGGGCATAACGCGCCCCCTACTAAAACGCCCTCTACTTAAGTAGGTACCCCCGGCGCGCAGCGCCGGGTGCGCCGGCAGGGGAAGGGGTCCCCTACTCTCGTAGAAGGAAAGGCCCCGCTAGCAATGGCGGGGCCTTTGAACTGATCGGACGCAGCGTTCGGCCACGTTTGGTAAGACTTGTAGCTCAATGGTTAGAATCGACCGCTCATAGCGGTCTGATTGCAGGTTCGAGTCCAGCCGGGCCCTACCGCGGCTGTTGGACGACGCCACCACATAAGTTTGGACTTGTGCCACCCAGGCTGGACTCACCGCCAGGTAACTCTGGACTGAAGAGCGAATGCCGCTCTCCTCCACGCGGCTCAATGGTTAGAGCCGGCCGCTCATAACGGTCTGGTTCGAGGTTCGAGTTCTGTCGGACCCACTACTTGAGCCTTCTGTCGGCCTTGATGAGATTAGAACCAATCTGTAAGTGCCTGCCAGAAGCCTTTGATCGCGTCCCAACGGCGCCCCCAAAATCCTCGCTCTCTCCTGTACCGATCGGCGTGCGCCTGTTGCCGTACGCGCTGATCGCTGACGCGGTACGCCGCTATCTGCGCGGGTGTCAAGCCGTCGCGTATTTGCGGGAGATATAAACCACTCCATTGTCGAGGACTTTGGGGATGCGATCAACGAACTCGGGTCGGATACCGTGGTTCAGATACGGGGCGCAGGAGCGTTGATGTCGCTGGCTCGGATCTGAACGTCCTTCAGATCCGAGCTTTGCTTCAGATTCGACTTCAGATCTGAACCTGGCCGCCGTCGACGAAGAGTTCGACGCCGTTGACGTAGCTCGCGTCGTCGGAGGCGAGGAACAGCACCGCCTTGGCGATCTCCTCGGGCTGGCCGACCCGGCCGGCGGGAATCTGGCTGGCCAGATAATCCTTGGTGCCCTTGGCCTGGTCGCCGCCGCCGAACAGCTCGTTCAGTCCGGCGGTCTCGGTTACGCCGGGGCTGATCGCGTTGACGCGGATCCGGCGATCCTTCAGGTCGAGGATCCAGTTGCGCGCGAAGCTGCGCACCGCGGCCTTGGTGGCCGAATAGACGCTGAAGGCCGGCGTGCCCGCGAGGCTCGTGGTCGACGAGGTCAGGACCACCGAGGCGCCGTCGCGCAACAGCGGCAGTGCCTTCTGCACCGTGAACAAGGTGCCCTTCACATTGGTCGCAAACGTCTCGTCGAAATGCGCCTCGTCGATCGCGCCGAGCGGGGCGAAGCTGCCGCCGCCGGCATTGGCGAACACGACGTCGATCTGCGCGTGCTGCTGCTGGACCGCATCATATAGCCGATCGATGTCGGCGAGCTTGGCCATGTCGGCGCGCACGCCGGTCACCTTGCCGCCGATCGACTTGACCGCGGCATCGAGCGCTTCCTGGCGGCGGCCGGTGATGAATACCGAGGCGCCTTCCTGCGCAAACGCCTTGGCGGTCGCGAGCCCGATGCCGCTGGTGCCGCCGGTGACCACCACGACCTTGTTTTCGAACCTGCCCATCGTCTGTCTCCTTCATTCCCGGCGAGACCGCCTCGCCGCATGCAAGGGAGATAAATTCAGAACACTGATGCATATAGACGGCAAATGTGGCACGTACCGTTCTATGTATAGAACAGTGAGTGCATGATGCCCGACCTGAACGACTACGCCTTCTTCGCCGAGGTGGTGAAACATGGAGGCTTCGCCGCGGCTGGCCGGGCTCTGCGCCTGCCCAAATCCAAGCTGAGCCGAAGAATCGCGGGACTCGAGGCGCGGCTCGGGGTCCGCCTCATCGAGCGGTCGTCGCGGCGCTTCCGGGTCACCGAGGTGGGAGGCGCGTTCTATGCTCGCTGCCGGGCGATGCTTGAGGAGGCCGAGCAGGCAGAAGCGCTGATGCTGCAGGCCCGCAGCGAGCCGCACGGGCGGGTCCGGTTCAGTTGCCCGCACGGCATGGTGGAGGTGTTGTCGCCGGGACTTCCGGCCTTCCTGAGCCGCTTCCCGAAGGTCAGGTTGCAGATGATCGCCACCGACCGTCCGGTCGACCTCATTGCCGAACGCATCGATCTGGCGCTGCGGGTCCGCCTCGAGCTGGTAACCGACGCGTCCCTGACCATGCGCACGCTCGGTCATTCCCGGCGCATCCTGGTGACAAGCCCGGCCCTGGCCAACAGCATTGCGGTCGACGATATCGCCGGGCTGGCCCAGTTGCCGACGCTCAGCTCAACCGATGAGTCCGGTGAGATCGCATGGAATCTGATGGGTCCCGACGGCGCCACTCACACCTACCGGCACGAGCCGCGGATGACCTGCGGCGATTTTTCCGCCCTGCGGGACGCTGCGGCGGCCGGACTAGGAGTGACGTTGTTGCCGGACCATATCTGCCGCAACGATCTGGCGAGCGGCAGGCTGGTCCGGATCTTTCCCGACTGGAGTGGTCAGAACGGCATCGTTCACATTGTTTTCACCACTCGGCGCGGACTGCCACCGGCCGTTCGCGCCTTCATCGATCATCTGGCTGCAATGTTTGCGGCCTAGTCCCGACGCCGCCGGCATTCGAATCCGCGGCTATTAAGATCGTGGCCTGGCTCAGTGCCGGAAACGCCAAACCAGCGGCCGATGACTTCGCCATGCTGCGCTTGATGCTGTTTGCGCTATTGCCGCAAATCGTTGGCATCTTGCTGATGATTGGTCGGGCGCGCTAAGGGGAAATAGCTCTGACGCTGCCCGACATGATATTCGTCGGCGCGCTTCAACCCTTGCCCAGAACCTAGCGTGGCGGCGGATCTGTGGCGCCGCTCCTGCCTCTCTCACTCCTGCCTCTCTCATTTCGGGACTGAACATGCGCAAACTTCTGGCGATTTTGGTAATCTCGTGCTGGGCGACTTCGGCTTACGCACAAAAGGCCGACCTCATTGTCACGAACGCAAAAATCGTGACGCTGGATCCCGCATCGACGATCGCGCAGGCTATCGCAGTCCGCGAAGGCAAGATCGTTGCAGTCGGCGGCAACGATGCCATGGAAGGCCTGATTGGGCCCGCGACGCGCCGCGTCGACGCAGGCGGACGCACGATCATTCCGGGGTTGATCGATTCCCACATTCATGCAGTGCGCGCCGGCCTCACCTACGCAACCGAGGTCAACTGGATCGGCGCAAAGACCATCGGCGAGGCAATGGAACGCTTGCGCCAGGCGGCAAAAGCGCGCCCGGCGTCCTGGATCATCGTGGCCGGCGGCTGGAGCGAATTGCAATTTGCGGAGAAGCGGCGGCCAACCCTGGCCGAGGTGATGTCGGCCGTTCCAGACAATCCGGCTTACATCCAGCTCTTCTATTCGGCGGTGCTGATGACGCCGAAAGCGCAGCAAGCCCTCGGAATTTCAGCGGATCAGTTGCCGGCCGGTATCACGACCGAACGCGCTGCATCCGGCGAAACCACGGGCTGGTTCAACGGCTCCATCGTCAGCATCTCCGCGCTGTTCGATCGCCTGCCGAGGCCGAATTTCGAGGAGAATGTCGCCGGGACCCGGCAGTTCTTCACGGAGCTCAATCGTCTCGGAATTACCGGGATCGTGGATCCCGGCGGCTTCAGCATTTATCCCGGCCACTACGCCGCCTTGCAAAGGCTTTGGCGCGAGAAATCGCTTTCGGTGCGGGTCGCCTTCAGCCTCTTCGCCCAGAATGTCGGTGCGGAATTCGAGGAGTACAAGGCTCTCACGCCGTTCCTGCCGATGGCATTCGGCGACGACATGCTGCGATTCAACGGAATCGGCGAGCGGATCACCGGCGCCATGTACAACAACAACGCGCCCGACGCGGCCACCAAGGACAAATTCCTCGAGATCGTTCGCTGGGCGGCAAAACAAGGGCTTACGGTCACCATCCACTGGCAGGAAGACAAATCCGTCCATCAACTCCTTGACCTCTATGAAGAGGTCAACAGGGAGACGCCGATCGCGCCGCTGCGCTGGTCCATCGCCCATCTCGACAACGCCACACCCGAAACGCTGGGCCGGATGAAGGGCCTTGGTATCGGCTGGACCATGCAAGACGCCATGTATCTCGGAGGCGACCGTATCGTGGCGCAGGCCGGCGAAACCGCGCGCAGCATGCCGCCCATCGTCACGGCGCTGCGCAAGGGCGTCCATGTCGGGGCCGGTACGGATGCGCATCGGGTCGCATCCTACAATCCGTTCGTTGCGCTGCAGTGGATGCTCGACGGCAAGACCGTCGGCGGACTATCGACGCGCGGCCCGGACGAAACACCCAGCCGCGAAGATGCCTTGCGGCTGTATACCGTGGGAAGCGCCTGGTTCTGCTTCGACGAGACGCGGCGCGGCACGCTCGAAAACGGCAAGCTCGCCGACTTCGCGATTCTCGACCGGGATTTCATGTCCGTCCCCGTCGAGCAAATCGGCGCCACGGCGTCCCTGCTGACGGTCGTGGGCGGAAAGGTCGTCTACGCAGCTGATGCTTTCTCGAACGCGAGATAGGAGCTGGAGGGCGCCGGCCGCTCATAACGGCCTGGTTGCAGGTTCGAGTCCTGCCGGGGCCACATTCAGCAGGATCGGTATCGGTTCGCAGCGGAGCGGACTCGGATTCGCAAGACTCTGACTCCCTGCCGGCCGCGGATTGCTATGAATTAATGAATCCGCGTGGATTCCAATGCGGACAGCGCGGCAAATCTTTCATTCACATAACGGTGGAGCGATCGTGCGCTTCGGCGTCAATTTGCACTGCCTTTGCCCGCACAAGCGGCCGGAAGGCATTGCGCGTTGCACCCGTGGCCACAGAGGTTTCCGCGGTACAAGGTCTGAGCAACCGAAATCAGATAAAGAGACACGCGCGCTCTAAAGATTTTAGCCCTGGCCCACAGAAAGAGATTTAGGGCGTGTGCTCGCCAACGCGCGGATGTCGGGTTGGGGGTAAGCAGAAACGCTCCGTTCGATCAGAACAGAGCCGGAAGGATACACGCGTCAATTGCGAATATCGATCGAATCGCGCATTTGTAAATGAAGGCATTGTGTCGTAATTACCAATTGAAATCCTTATGTTTGGAGCTCTGCATTGCGCCCCAATTACGCCGTCCTGGTTCGGTCCTTGCCTGCGGATGGCCTCGAGGATTTCGTTAACGATTGGCTCGCCAAGCGGGTTAAAGACTACCATAGTCATGAGCTTTGGCGCGGCACTGGCGACATGGGTCGCGACGTCACTGGCTATGTCACCGAGCGGCGGATGGAGGGTCCTTGGGATAACTTCCAGTGCAAGCAGCTAAGTAAAACGCTGTCAGAACCAGCGGCGTTCGTGGAGCTCGGCAAGATTTTCATGCACGCGGCCGCGGGGGAGTTCTCGCTTCCACGCGCCTACACATTCGTTGCTCCCCGCGGCGTGGGACGGGCCGTACAGGCCTTCATTGCCCATCCCGAGCGATTCCGTCAGGCATTTCTCGATCGATGGGACACCGATATCGCCAAGCGTCTCGTGGATAGACAGGAAATCCTCCTCACGCCCGAGATAAGAGCGATGATCGTGGCATTCAACTTCAACGAAATTCACTGGTTGGACTCCGCGCGCCTCGTCAACGATCCTGCGTGCAAGCCAGCATTGGTAAAATGGTTTGGCGACGATCCCGGCCCGTCACCGCGAGGCATGGTGCCCGACCAGATTCAGTCCGAGGAGTCACCGTATGTCGGGCAGCTGCTACGGCTGTACGAGGAGAAGGGGCCCGGCAGATATCCGGATGCGGCGGCAGCGTTAGCCAGTGCTGAGCACGGGACACATCTGCGCGACCAGCGCACCCGCTTCTTCGACGCTGTGGCCTTCGACCGGTTCTACCGCGACTCCACGCCCGACGACTATCTGATGAACTTCAAGGACGAGATTTATCACGGGGTGGTTGAAACCCACGGTGAGCCCCAGGTTAGTGGTCTAGCAAGGCTCACTCAGGTAATGAAGCTGGCTGCGATCCTGCAACCATCGGGCATCCTAGGAAAGCACGCGGGTCCGCCGGTTAAACAGGGGACCTGTCATCAGTTCGCTAATGAGGGACGTCTGCCATGGCATCGCTAGAGCGAAGCTCTCCAAGCGGGCACCCCTTCAACAGCACCCTTGAGACCGGTATCCGGGCGTTGGTGGTGCTCGAAGCCTTCTATCCTCGACACTGCGATTTGATGGAAATGACTTGGTTTGATCACCTAGTCGTCCACACTGGAGACCTCGACGGTCAGGACGTGCCTGAAAGTCTGCACCCAGATCTTCCCAATCGCATGGGCGAGTTGCTCGTTCGTCGCAAGCTTGTTGAGCGAAGCCTACGGATTATGCAGCAGATTCACCTCGTCGACGTGTTCGACACCGAAACCGGTATTCAGTTCTGCGCGAGTCAAGAAGCGCCGAGCTACCTTGACCTCCTTCAGAAGCCCTACTCCATAGAGCTCAAAGCGCGGGCGAAGTGGATTGCTAATCGATTTGCCCGTTTGTCGAAGGCGCAGATTCGGGAGCTTGTCGAAGAAAAGATAGGTCGCTGGACGGCTGAGTTCAGGTCGGAGGAGACTTCGACAGGGTTGTCGACATCATGACTGGCGTCCGTCTACGTCACCTCACCTTCACTGGGCCCTCCGTGAATCCTGCCGAGCTAAAGTTCGGAAACGGGCTCAACATTATCTTTGGCGCCTCGAACACCGGGAAATCTTTCGCTTCAAAGGCAATTCTTTTCATGCTGGGCGCGATTAAGTCTCTCCCCGAAACGGAAGAGATCACCGCCTATGAATCTGCGTGGCTGGGCTTGACCCTGCCGGGTGGACGTAACGTAACGCTGTATCGCCCCACGCGTGGTGGACACTTCAAGCTTACGGCGCCCTAAGGATTCACCGATCACGCTGAGCGAGCGCCAGATCGCTGCCTCGCGGGGCGTGCGGGGGCTAGTCGCGACGAAATGTTTTTGACTAGCGCCGACGCACGCAATCGCGATCGTCATTGCTCCTTAGACAGAGCCTCCTCGAGGCTGATCGGCAGCAGCTTGTTGGCCATTTCCGGGCTCATTGCGTGTACCTTGACGATGTCGGCGAGAGATCGCGCTTCATCCCCAACGGCCTGCTTGCCTTCCTTCGTGACGGCCTCCAATTCTGCCTTGATGGCCTGCACGACGCGCCGTCGGTCTCCGACGGCAAGGTCGTCGGACTGCCAGGCGGCGGTGATCGTCATGACGCGAAAGGCCTCGGCTTCCTTGTCTTCCCCTTTGAGAAGCGCTTCGGAGATGTCCCTCAAGCGCCAGTCGTCCCGTTCGCTGTGACCTTCGATGCGCAACAGTATGTAGTCGTAGCCCGTGAGCGGCTGCGTCGCTGCTCCCGCGCGCGGGGCGTAGAGGAGTTGATCGTCCTTGACCGACAAGCGCTCCTTGGCGATGTCCGTCGTGGGAGCAAGCACGACCGCCAGATAGCCGGGAACCAACGGATTCGCACCGTCACCTCCAGCCCAAGTGAATGTCTGATGAAGCCCCAAATGTACGCCGCCACTGGCATCGTCGAGGAATTTTTGAATCCCGGTCTGGACCTTTTGCGCGATCGGGATGGCTCGCCCAAGCGGCGCCGCGATCAGCGAAGAGAAATCGCTCAGCGTGCCGACAGCGGCGCTGAGGAGATTGTTGCCAGGCACGGCTAACCAGCGCGGCGGCGATCTCGACCAGGCCGCCGTTGAACGGCGTCAAATCCATGAGTCTGTAGTTGAGCTTCACACCCTTTGACACGGCGCTTTTTGGCGCCTCCGTGATGGCATTGAGCGAGATTTCCTGATTGGCATATTTCAATTTCACAGTGCCGGTCACTGATGGATACCATTGTGTGAACCACTGGTCTGATGCAGAGTCATTCTCAATCCGCAGGATAGCTGATGCTAATCTTCGCTCTTCCGGAGTTGCCAATCCATCGAGAAACGCCGAAGACCGGCTTGTTCAAATAGACGAATAACTCCCCATCCCGCTTCGGCTTGAGCTTCTCACCCAAAGCCTCCTGGTCGGGAATCTTTTCGGTCGTGCCCGGGAAGAAGTCGTCCGTTTGCGGCGGCGGAGGACGGTCCAGGAAATCCTCCTCCAAGCCTTTGTTGCCAATCCGCAGGATGACGGCACCCCAAGGACGGTCAAAGGTCCGGCGCAGCGGGAACATCGCCGCCATTAAAGATTCCTTGTACCAGGGCAGCCGTGAAATCGGTTGCGCTCCCATGAAGGAATTTTCGCCAAAGAAGGTCCACTGCTCGCCATCGCGCACGACTGAGACGCGGTAATCTGTTCCCGTACTTAGATAGGTACCGGTCGATAGGCAGTCACCAGAGCCGTTGTCGCTGGTGTCGAGCACAAGCTCCTTGGCCCAGTTGCCTCCGCGGCGCTCGAAGCCGTGCCGGCTGTCTGATTTGAGCGCTTCGTTTTCGGTACAGGCAAAGCCGAAGCTGTCGACAACGTTGAAGGCGTAGTGCGCGCTCAACTCGATGGCGAGGAGAAGCAACCCGAACGCTGAAAGGAACGGCAGGATGTCATACTTAAAGGCCCGCAGCACGGCCTGATAATGAGGAGATTGCCTGAGAGTCCTGATCCATCGCCCCGGCAGATAATACGCAATCACATAGAGCCCGACGATCACGTTGACCGGGGGGGGCAGTGTAGGCTCTGAGAGCCTCGCCGACGCTCGTGATGTCTTCACCGAGCTCGCCTGAAATTGACGGCAGTGCGACGTAACGAGACAAGACTGGAAAGACAGCCAGGAACACCAGAAGCGCGAACACGATAGAAGAGCCAATGGTCACGCCAGTGGTTGCTGGCACCGGCGCCGGTGGCGCCTGAGTCTGGGGCAAATACTTCACCCAGATGTACCGCATCTTGTCCTTGATCAGGGCTCCGAGATTTGAGCTGGTCGCGGTCAGGAGAACCACAAGCGCGCTTGCCACCAGGAACCAGCCTGGCTCCCTTGCATAGGCATCGATCCATCGGCCTGCGGTGCTCGGCAGAGCGGACCCGATCAGCCGGATAGAATCAGAAACGATCCGAAGCCGGGTGCGCAGCTCCTCGAACGCGTATGTGTCGCGGAACAGCGGATACAGCAGCAGATAGCCGGTTGCGAAAACGGTGAGAAAGTAGATGACGCGCTTGCGCCAGACCAGATCCCAGACGTCCTCTTGCGCAAGATGACGCACAGGTGCATTCGGGCCCTCCGTCGCCGGTTGCGCGTTGGGCTGGATCATCGCTGGAGGCGTCGTAACGCTCGGGGGCAAAGGATTGTAGATCACCGAGGTGTTGCCACCCGTGACGACCTCGTAGTCAGCGGGCAGGCCAATCGGCGCGTAGAGGTGAGCACCCACCTTTATCCGCCCGAACACACTTTCATGAACTTTGGGAATTAGTTTGCCCGGTGTCAGGCCGGCTTTAGAGGCCGCGGTTGCCATGGGGGCATAAAAATCCGATATCTTGCGCGGGCTGTACCTGTAATAGCCGCCGACGCCGCTACGCGAATCGTAAAGCCGTCCGTCCTTGTCCTTGGCCGAATTGGCGGAGAGCAGTGCATCGGGCTCAGCATTTTTGATTTCCTTGAGCACCAAGCCCGACTGCTGCGCTTCGGCCATCATCCATGAAAGGGATACATTTGCGAGGGCATCGTCCGGATAGCCACCGCCGACGTTGGCATGCATCCCGGTAAACCACACCTGCAGGAGCTGCTCCCCGCTTGCCGGACGAGCTTGTCCGGCGGGCTGCGTGTTGGTTTCGTTCTCGTCCCACAACACGGGGTGGAAAGTGGCCCGCTCGTCATCGATCGCCAGGGCGTGCCGCGCCTTGACGATCGCCGGGTTGAAATGGGTGTTCGGAAGCTCGAGCGGCCAAATCCACTGGTCGACGCCCCTTGTCATCTCATCGACCGGCAAGCCATACGCGGCAACGGT
Organism: Bradyrhizobium sp. NAS80.1; assembly: GCF_001908205.1. GTDB lineage: Bacteria > Pseudomonadota > Alphaproteobacteria > Rhizobiales > Xanthobacteraceae > Bradyrhizobium. The sequence goes on along the minus strand of NZ_LGHL01000007.1, from coordinate 7,980 downwards.
ATCCCACACACCCAGAAACTCGATGCTGGGTACGGGACGCTGATGAGGCTTGTAGAATCTTCGATCCATCAAGGCCAGGACGAGCCGGAACAGATACTGCAGATTCCAACGTGAGTATTTTTCGTGTCGATAGGCGCGGAAAGCAGCACGAACCTTTCTGTCCAGATCGGCCTCATTGCCGAAGCTCACGAGCCCCTGGTTCAGAATCAGCCCCGCGACGATCCGGATCGTGAAGGCACCTCGGCTGAAGCCAAAGCCGTAGATCCTGTCCCCGGTCTGGTAGTTGCGGCAGACAAATTTGTAGAGAGCGAGAACATTGCGCTTGAGGCCGAAGCCGAATGCACCACCGAGAATGGCGAGCAGCTTGAACGAGGAGGTCCCCACGCCATCATCATAAATCGCGATCTGGCTTGAGTCGGAGAGATCGATTGATTGGAATAGGCGCCAGACATTGGTGCGCCAAACCTTCGCTGCAGAATTACCGGTACCGTCCGAGAGCAGGATGATTTTCTTGGCCATACTCTCCTCCAATCCTACTTTTTCTCCTTGGCTACGGCCGCGCTGCTCATCCCCTCGCCTGCTTAAATCGGGCTCAGGCGTAACCAAGGAGCTCGCTGGCAGTCACTCGGAGCCGGCCAGGTTCGAGACGGCCTTCATCCGCGCGCACCGCTTCAGGAGCTGGGATCGACTCATTGATACCGACGCCGCCGATTCTGCCCCAATCAAACAGGAACAGATCATGATAGTAACGGGCGATGTCCTGATCGAAGAAACAGGCTTGCGTCGCGATTGAGCGTTGTCCCGGTCACTGCAAGAGCCTTGGCTCACACTGCTTGCGATCCTGTGGGAGGAAGCTTTTCGAAATCGCTGCGACATGACAGCCATCGGAAGGCTACCCACCATTCATACTAATTGGGAGGAGGCTTATGCACTGCCCAGCGTCCGTCCATGTCGTCGGGCTTGAACGTTTTTGGCGCGTTGATCAGCAGATCCTTCATCTTCTCCCGGACAATGCCGATATCCTTGATCTGGGGAACGCCCTTGAACATGTCATAACCCGAGCCACCCGCTGCAAGGAAATCCAGCGTGGCGACCGTCAGCATCGGATCTTCGCCCGGGGCGGATGCCGGGCAAGCCCCCGTAGCATCGAGCAGCACTTTTCCGCCGAGTGTCTCAACATGAGTCAATTTGGCCTTCGGATCGATGTGATCGCGGTTTGCCGGCGCGTCGCAATCCTTCTCAATCTCCACCTTCAAGCCGCTTTGCATCAGTGCGCCATAGGTTCCGCATGTTTGCGCCGATTGGCTCAGGGCCTTCAACAGTAGGGAGGCCCGCATCGGGCCGATCACGACGCCGTGGTTGTTGAAGGGGATGACGCGGAACAGCGCCTCGTAGGTTACGTCACCTTGATCGAGCGGCGCGCGAATGCCGCCGGTGTTCATTAACGCGACATCAGCCGCCGAGATCCGGCGCAGAAGGTCGGTGAGCTCGTCGGCAACTGCGCTCTCATCGACACGATTGACAACAACCTTGGCCGTCGCGTGGCCCAGCACCTGTCCCGCGAGCGGAGCGATCGCCTGCCTCTCCTTGGCGATGAGCTGGGCAATGCTATCGTCATTCTGGAAGGGCGCGCCCTCGTACATCACGACGTGAGTCACCGCATCGACAGTACAGTAATCCATGGCTGTCTCTGCGCATTTGTTGAGAAATGTCTTGACTCCCGCATACGACTTGGTCTTCGCCCGATCGATCCGTCCGAGCTTGGGATCGTAGACTAAATCGATGCGCCCATAGGCGTCGCCCCCAAAACCCGATTGAATGACCGGCACCTCGCCGACGGTCCTGTTGTAGGTGAAGTGTGTATGCCCCGATATCACCGCATCGACGACCGCTCCGCGCTTTGGCTGTGAAGAGGATATAAGCAACTCGACGAGCGCCGAGAGGTCGTTTGTGTCCTTGGTGTTGCCGTCGTGGATCAGCAGGACGAACACGTCGGCCTGGCCATCGAGCTGACTACGAACCCGGAGATAAGCATCAGCTTCGCGATCGAAGCAAAGGTCGCTCACGTCGGCGGCCGTGGTCGTCGTCGGCGTGAACACATTGTCGATCCCGATGATGGCGACGCGTACCCCCGCGACCTCCTTGATCAGGTACGGCTTGAGAAAATCGGGGCTTGCCGCCCGGTTCCAATCGATCACTGGCAGGTGGTTACCTTGAACCTTCGGAACGCAACCTTGCTGATCGACCTGCACTTGATTACCCGCCGCGTCCTGCAGCGATGAGCGCAGAAAAGTGTTGGCCGAGATCAGCGGAAACTTTGCATGGGTCAGCGCTGCCTTGAGCGCACCACGCGGATCCTGACCGGGCGTGGTGGGCTCGTCCGCAAGCCAGCCCACCGGGCCGAAATCATAGTCATGATTGCCGGTGATAGCCACGTCGTAGCCGACCGCGCTCATCGCCTGAAACACAAGCTGGCCTTCGTTGTGGTTGCTGATGAGCGTACCCTGAAACTGGTCGCCGGCATCGAGAACCAAGACGCCAACCTGCTCTCCAAGCCTGGTCTTCAGGCCCGCCCTAATGGCCTTGACGGTGCCTGAGAACGCCGCCAGGCCACCTTCTATCGTGCCATCTTCGGCAACGCTGGGTTCGATGCCGCCGTGGATATCGTTGGTAGCCAGGATCGTGATTTGGGTTGGCTGCGCGGCGCAACCGGAGACCGCGATCGCTGCGACAACGACGATTACCGCAAGGGTCCTCGAGAGGTTACTCATTGTGCCCGCACCGAAGATAGTCATTTCGAACGCTACTGCACGCGATGATTCGCAATGTCGACCGTCACGGTGTCGAACAGTTTCTTCGCGCCACCGGTGGTTTCGAACATCTGGATGATCAGCTGGTTCGCATTCACAGTCATCATCAGATAACCGTATCCCTGCAGCGATTGTTCGAAAACTGTATCGCCGATCTGTTGCTTATGAGCAGCAACAACGGTCGATTCGGCATGACCTCCACAACCTGCGACGATATAGGGAATTTCGACGGCTCCGGTCCCGAAATTAACGGTCCGGGTATAACGCTGATAATTGTGAGAGTGACCGGCCAGCATCGCATGCGGCGCAAGCTTGTTGGCTTTGCAGACGCCATCGATTTGGCTGAGCATCTGCTGGCTGGGACTATGCCCCCCGGAGCTAAAGGGCGGATGATGGGTGGCAATAACGAGTGCTCTTTTGTCTCCAGTCTGTTTCAGGTTCGCCAGAGTCCGGTCGAGCCATTGCAGTTGCTTCTTGTCGTTGTTGGCGCCCAGAACGCTTCCTGGACCTTCGGCGATATTCGAATAGAGGCCAATGATGTTCACGAAAGGAGACGTGAGCAGCCAGTAAACGCCCGGCTGAGTCATTGTCTCGCGGAAAATACGGACATCGTTCGCGATCTTCGGAAGGCTTGCGGTTGGAGCGCAGAAGTTGTCGAGAAAGGCCTTTAGCGGCTTGGTATCTGTTTGCGCAAAGATTTCGCCGTCGTGGTTTCCGGGGATCGCTACGATCTTGCCGGGATACTTCATGTACGGACGATAAAATTCGTCACGATAGAGAAGGTCCTTGTTGTGCCCGTAAATCACGTCGCCTAGATGTAGGAACAACGCCGGACTATGCCCCGCAGCGGCGGGGTCGTAGTCGGAAGTCATGGCATTCGCTATCTGCTCTTGCGAGGTCGTATCGCCTGCGGCCCGTCCAGTGTCGCCAACGGCATGAAACCGGATTGCTCCGGTAGCTTTGATTTCATCAACGCCGGGTTGTCCAATGATCTCGCTGAGGTCCATGACCGGATTGCGTGACGGCGGTGGTATCGGCCCGAGCCTCGCGGTGGCAAATTGCGACATGCTCCGCGCGCCGGTCTTGGGATCTAGCTGTCGCTGGTCCGGCGGAGTGGTCGTGAAGAATGGTTGAGCAAACCGCAAGACCGGGGGCTTACGTTTTTGCACTGCGAGACGCTTTGCCTTCTTGGCCATGGAATCCCCCTGAGTAATTTCTCTCGAAATGCGGTTGATGACGCCTCCGCCGAAAATGCCCCCTGTTGCACTCCTCGGCCTAACCGATTGGCGCGCCAGTATTGTCGTCCGTGTTCAACGACTGTGTCTGGAAGCGCACGAAGAGAGCGACAATTTCCTGCGCATTGTTGAAGCTGAGGAGCAAGGCACCATCGCCGTGCACGCGGTTATCGCTGGCGAACTGTCCGCTGTTACCCTGCATCATATGAATGTCGTGAATTCCCCGCTCCGGCCGGAACCCAAAGTATTGGTCCGGTCCGGCGTCCTGGAAAAATTCGCCAAAGGAAACCACCATGGCGGTGGGGTCTGCCTTCGCCCGTTCAATGTTGGCGTCGAGCAGGTTCTTCAGCGTTACGCCGCTGCCCGCGGCCGGGATCGGTTGCATCTGGTCGATTGGAAAGAGATTGTCGCGCAAATAGTCGAGCCCCCCTTGGCCTGCTGGGCCGGTCCGCAGCGCCCGAAAGCCAGGGTCGCCCGTCAGCAGCGATGTCAGATCCAAGGTACCCGATCGGTCGAACCGGGCATCGAAATAGGCCAGCACCTCGCTGTCATCGACCGATTGGACATTGACGGCAATCCGATAGTCAGCGTCGCCTTTAACCCAGATCTCGTAGTGGGGCGAAGCCCCTTCCGGGCTTTCAAAGCCGTCCACGATCGATCCGACCAGCACGCCATACTGGCGAACTGCATTTGGGGGCTTTCTGCGATGGACCATGTGGAGACTCCGTCTTGAAACAAACTCGTCAACATCCGGCGCCTTAATCGCTAGCTGCCGGCTCTCAGCTGCTTCTCAATCGAATCGGCGGCCCGAAGCGCGAGCGCGGCGACCGTCGATGTGGGATTGGCGTTCGCTCCGGTCGGGAAGACGCTACTCCCAACAACGAAAAGGTTCGGGTGGTCAAATGCCCGGCATTCGGGATCCACGACGGCTTTCGTTCGATCGGTGCCCATCCGGGTCGTTCCCATGATGTGACCCGAGCCAAGGAACAGCCGGAAGGTCGCTTGATCGTCCATCATGAAGCGGTTGGTGACACCGAAATGATCGAACACCTTGCCGTGGAACTGGATGATTTTATGGAAGCACCGCTCGACATAGCCGCCGTCATTGTCGAAGACCTTGTAGGCGATCTGGGGCCGCTGAAGTCCGAGGTCGTCCTTCTTGTCGATGGGCGCAAGACTCACCCTGTTTTCGAGAATGGGCAGCTGCTCGCATGCGCTGTTCAGCGTGATCTGATGCGTGCCATGCTGTGCCAGCTTTTCTTTCAGCTTAGCCCCGGCGTAGCCGAAATCCTTCACAAAGTTGACGATGCTTCCCGGAAGCCAGTCGCCCTGCGCAGCCGATGGAAACCTGCCGCTTCCGCGCGGCCAGCTTGCGATGGTTGACGCCCAGCCATCGTTCTTGATCGAGCATTTGAACGACGCATAGACCTCACGGAAGGCGCCGTCGCGGAAGCCCTCTATATGCGAGGTGGTCTGCGGTCCGCGATATGGAAAGACGGGCGCTTTCGCGAGCGCAAACGACTGCTTCATGGGGTGATCCATGAGGTAGCCGCCCAACACCGGGCCACAGGAGCGCGCCGCGTTGGAGCGCAACAAGATCATCGGATTTTCGATGCCGTTTGCTGCCAGCACGACAATGCGGGCCGTTGCGTACCCGTCTGAAACAACTACCCTCTTGCCGTTCTCTTCGGGCTTAGTGGAGTCCTCCTCCCACACCCAATTCGAATAGTTCACGCCAACGACACGCTTGCCTTCACCGTCGAATTCGAGATTTCGGACCACCGCCTGCTTGCGCAATGTCGCTCCCGCCCGGAGCGCCTTTTCGACATGAAAGACGGCCTCGTAACGAGCCTTGATGGGGCAAAGGGGTACGCAGGAGGTGCGGCCGTCGCAGGCTGGTCGGCCGTCATACTCTCGCGAATTGATCGCGTGGGGTACCGCCGAAACCCGCAGAGAGATCATCTCGCGCTTCATCGGTGTGGGCGCGCCGTCAAGACGGGCGTCCATGTACTCATCGTCGATCGCTTCCTTGAACCTCTGATCGACGTAGCTTTGCGCAAGCGGCTGCATCGGATACGGCTTGCTCATCGGATTATGGAATCGGGGCCTCCTGAAGTCATCCCTACTACCGGATACGCCCATCTCTTCCTCGGCACGAACATAGTAGGGCTCGATATCGGAATAGCTAATCGGCCAGTCCACGGCTTGCTTCACATGGTAGGTGCTGCTGAGCTTGAAATCAGTTGGCAGCATACGAACATACAGCGCCTGCCAGTGCCAGGTCGTTCCGCCGACAATCCGCTCATAGAAGCTCTTGAACATGTCGCCGGAATATTGCGGCGGGTAATACAGATAGTTCGACGTATCCGGCGCATTCGTGTTTTTAGGATCCGGCTGAGTGGCCAGGACGTTGTCGCCACAATAGGGTGTGTCGGTCGCCTTGGAAGTCGACGCGGCGTAGGCCGACAACATTTCATAGCGTCCGATTGATTCTCGCGCGACGCCGCCTGCCTCCAGGATCAGGACGCGAAGCTGCTTTCGTGCGAGTTGGTTCGCGATGAGCGCGCCGCTGACGCCGGAGCCAACAATAATGACGTCGAACTCGGGCTGGGAAATCTTTGTCGCCATGCACTCCCCCTACTGTCGGAAATCTGCAGGCCTTCAATGCAACCGTCCTAAGCCAGATTGGCCTCCCTGGCCCAGTAGTCTCGATGGAAGGGTTTCATAGGCATCATCGGCGCATGCGCACCGATCACCTTCCAGAGTATTCCTTGCTCGTATTGATCGGTCGTCCCGTAAACCCAGGCGGGACCAACGCTGGTATTCAGAAAGAATGCAGACAGGTACCAAAGGTAGATCAGCTGCTCCGCCGCGGCCCGTATGTCCTTGTCATTCATGATTGCGTCGGTTGTCTGATCTCGCGCAGTGAGCAGTTTGCCAAGATCGATCCCGGGGACATTCAGTTTAGCGAACCGCACGAGATACTCGCGGCCGAGGCGAATATCCTGCAATGACGCGAGCGGCATGCCGGTCAGCGTTCGCGACACCTTCATAAAATCGGCAAGCTGGGCGTCGTTGAGATCGTCGCTCAGGACCCGTTCGGGAGCTGAAACGTGACACTGAGCCTCGCCCTCTTCCCAGATGTTCGCCCGGACAGCCGGCGCCAGGAAGGCGTTTCCGGCCACGGCAAGGCCCGTTATTGCTACGCCCTGCAGCAGATTCCTTCGATCAATCGCGATGACAGAATGGTTTGAAGGTACGTCTGAAGCAGATCGGCTCATTGCATGCCTCCGCTAAAACAGACTAGGAAAAGAGAAAACTAATTCACGTACGCAGGTTACTCGCAACGAGATATTCAACGCAAGAATGAGCTTCACTCATTCGAATATTCTGAAAACGCAACCGTCGCGCGAGGCGTCGATTGCGCTATGGAGACCACAACACGATTCGTTTTCTTCCAGTAGTGATGTGCGCCACAAATTGAAGAATATTTTTGGTGTGCGACGCATCGCATGCCGCGGTCGTCCCCTCGCGTACTTACGGCGCGACAGCTCTAGATAGGGAATGGGGCATCAAGGCTGACAGATTGCGACAACGAAATGCAACCGCTTGTTGAATTGATGTCCTGCGCTTCCATATTGGTTTGCTGTCGCGAACGATCTGCTGCCGAAGGAGGTTTCGCGTGGATGGCCAAGCCGAAAACAGAGGTTAAGTGCGATGCATGCAGCGGCACCGGCTCGGAAGCCGTGACCCAACCCGACACGCCGGGACGACGCATCTATCCGCCCAGATGCAAGAAATGCCACGGCAAGGGAGTGATCCCTGTTGAGGTCAGGCTAGCACTACTTTGGCAGAACTTGTTTGTGCAGCGACTTTTCAAGGATTTGTCTTCTGCAGTACGGGCACCGCTGAGCCCGCGGCCGCAGGATGAGATC
>NZ_LGHL01000069.1 GCF_001908205.1 Bradyrhizobium sp. NAS80.1 | reverse complement strand
CGGTGGCCTTCCCGCGACCGTCGCGCGGCGCACCGAGACCGGGTGGCGCACCGGCCGCAAGATCTATTCGACCGGCGCGCCGATCCTGAAATGGAACCTGGTGTGGGCCCGGACAGACGAGCCCGAGCCTAGAGTTGGTCAGTTTCTGGTGACGGCGGGCCTGCCAGGCACACGCATCGTCGAGACCTGGGATCATCTTGGCCTGCGCGCCTCCGGCAGCCACGACGTCGTTTTTGACGATGTCGTCCTCCCGCTTGATCACGAGATCGACGTGCGCAGACCTGCGGATTGGCGCGGGCTGGACGTCTCGCAAGCTGCCACGCACACCGTTTTATTGCCGCGATTCTATGACGGCATCGCGCGCGCCGCGCGCGACTGGCTAATCGAGTTCGTCCGGCAACGCGTGCCTTCCAGCCTCGGCGCGCCGCTTGCGACCCTTGCGCTCGTGCAGGAGGTCGTCGGCGGCATCGAGGCGCGGCTCGTGGTGAATGCGCGGCTGATCGACAGTTTCGCCGGCGACTTCGACGATGGCTATCGCGACGTCCTGTGTGGGCGCGCGACCGACTTCATCCGTCGGCTTGCGGCTGCGAGGGCCTGGTCGCTCACCAATCCCAACCGCTACGCCGAGACGTGGGGCAGGTTGATGAATATCCCAACTGTGGTGCCGCTGAATTGGCTGTCGCGGGCAAAAGTGCGCATTGCGCCAATCGACGATAGCGTGACGAGGGACGAGCAAAGCACTATCGACCTCTATTTCCGCTGGGGTCTTATCAAGCGAAAGCTTAGTGTCGATGAAATCGTCGATCGCTCCTTCTCAGACGCGATCTCTAAGGGCGCAGGTTTGTAAGTTAGTGAGCGTGTCAAGAACGGATTTGCGAGAGATTGGACTGACACCATTTTGAAGCAGAGCTCGCATGTTGCGAGACCGCGTCCATGGGGGGAAAGTGGTTTGCGGGCGAAAATTTGACTTCGCAGACAGCTCTATAGCGGAGCTTCCGGGCGCTTGTGCTTCGGGCGATTTCAGTCGGCTACTGTCTCGACACGCGCTTGCGCTTGCAGCAAAAGCAACTTCATCCGTAGCGCGATTTCGCTGCCTCCGGTCATTGTAGGCATTGTTGATTGTTTGCTGTAGGTTCGGATAGGCCTCAACACAGATATCGCGGGTAAAATCCGGTCATTTTCACTGCGCCGTTGAGGGTACCCAAGTCGCTCGCGTAGTCGCCGGTTGAGGGTGTAGTAGATATCTCTTTAGAGCGATTGCGTCCGAAAGTTCTGATGCGGCTGGCGAGTAAAGCCTCATGCTACACACGACCAACCAAAGCTCGCACATAGCTCACTATTACTGCGTTTGATATGAAATCCTTCACAGTGGGGCATGATCTCTCAGCCTACATTCGACTTGCGACCACATCCAACATCGTCCCCTGTCGACTTCGCCGGAAGGAAGCCACCTCATGAGCAGCGACTCTCAGTCTAAGAATCCGCCGAGGTGGGACTGGCCATTCTGGATGAAGGGCAGCATGCCAAATCCTCTGGATTTCTTTGCGGCGCCCCGGAATTTCGTGCAGCCCATACTGCCCGGATGGGTGTTTGGTAGCGTTACCAACATCAACGAGCAGAATTCAAGCGCGCCTGATACCGAACGAGAGGTTGTCGCCGCACAGAGCTACGGTCGTCAGCTGGGCCGCGTCATGGACGCTCTTGCTATTCTCATCGTCGACCTGCCGAAGGAGAAGCAGGATGCGACGGCTTTCGAAGAATTCACCAAGATCCATCGCGAGATCAATGACATCAAGGCACAAGCTGCAGCCCGACGCCTCGACCGCATTGTGGCGGACCTGGCTACTCTCAAAGAGACGAAGCCCGAGGAATATGAGCGCCTCGCAGCGTCGCTTCGCGAGGTCCTGAAGGGGGCGCAATAAGGCCTTTCGGACCCCGTGTAGATCAGCGCGACCTCAGACTTGAATTCACGTTGCTTGCATAGGCAATCAGGGACTGGTCTGCCCCCTGAAAAGTGGTCCTCCCTGAAGTAGGCTATTGAGCCTTGGAGAGGACGTTGGAATGCCCCAGAAGAAGCACAAGCCCGAAGAGATCGTCGCAAAGCTGCGCCAGGTCGATGTTTTGTTTCACAAGGCCGCTCGGTCGGAGAAGCAGTTCGCTCGATCGGTGTGACGCAGTTTACGTATTATCGTTGGCGCAAGGAGTTCGGTGGCCTGAAAGGCGATCAGGTGAAGCGCCTCAAGGAGCTGGAGAAAGAGAACAGCCGGCTGCGCAAGGCGGTGTCGGACCTGACGCTCGAGAAGCTGATCTTGAAAGAGGCTGCCTCGGGAAACTTCTGAGCCCTTCCCGCCGTCGCCGCTGCGTCGACCATGTCATGGCGAAGTTCTCCATCTCGGAGCGCTTTGCCTGCAAGGTTCTGGGCCAGCATCGTTCGACCCACCGCAAGAAACCCAGAGGTCGAAAGGACGACGAGGCATTGACCGCCGACATCGTCCGGCTGGCTTCTCGGTATGGCCGCTATGGCTATCGCAGGATCACCGCGATGTTGCGATCAGAGGGCTGGACGGTGAATGCCAAACGCGTCGAACGCATCTGGCGGCGGGAGGGGCTGAAGGTCCCCCAGAAGCAACCCAAAAGAAGGCGTCTCTGGCTGAATGACGGGTCATGCATCCGGCTTCGGCCGGAGCACCCCAATCATGTCTGGTCCTATGACTTCGTCGAGGGCCGGACCCACGATGGCAGGAAGTTCCGCATGCTCAATATCATCGACGAGTTCACCCGGGAGTGTCTGGCGATCCGTACCGATCGCAAGCTCAGCTCCACCGACGTCATCGACGCTCTGTCGGACCTGTTCATCCTGCGCGGTGTGCCGGGCCATGTTCGTTCCGACAACGGCCCGGAGTTCATCGCCAAAGCCGTGCGGGAGTGGATCGTCGCAGTCGGCGCAAGGACCGCCTTCATCGAACCCGGAAGCCCCTGGGAGAACGGCTACTGCGAGAGCTTCAACTCGAAGCTGCGCGACGAACTCCTCAACGGTGAAATCTTCTACAGCCTCGCCGAGGCTAAGATCATCATCGAAGCATGGCGCTGCTACTACAACTGCGCATCAGAACACCCATCTGTCTATGTTGTTGAAGAGAAGAGACTTTGCTGATTGGGATGCGATCCCGCGGGGTGTCTTGGGTTCTGTCGCGCTCGTTCGGCGATAGATTGAGCAGCAGTTATTATCAGCGAGGCGCGGGCGAAGATCCACGGGCCGTCCGATAGCGGATGGAAGGCTTCGATCTCGCCGGCTTCAGCGGCCAGTCGGAGCGTCTTGGGTGCGATCTTCAGGAGCTTTGCGGCCTTGCCAAGGTTGAGCCAGGGTTTGATCCCGTCATTGGCTGGCTTGAACACCGGGATGTGGTGATAGGAGCGCAGCGATGTGACGCGCTCGCGGGTCCAGCGATTGCCGTGGCCCGTCTTGAGGCCGTTGCGGTTGAGGATGCCAGCAATCAGATCGTCGCTGGCAATCAGCACCAGTTGACGCACGGCTTGGATAATATCAGCAGAAGTGCTGTTGCGCTGTCCGCGCCGACGCTTGGGCAAGCGCAGCTCGCTATGAGCACCACCCATCCAGTGGACGATGAGAACGATCTCGGACGCCGCGTCGTCGATATCAGCCACGACCTCATGGACGAGGGTGCGTACGATGCGCTTCTTGAGGCGAGCATCCGTCGTCGGCGCATCCCAGACCGTTTTGAGGTTCGAGGCGAGAACGCCGAGCGAAGCTGGATCAGCAATGGGTGCGGGCGTCGCCGCATCATGCATGGCGATCTTGCCCTCGACCTCCGCCGCGTGAGCAAGCGCCCCGTTCCAGCGCGCTTCAAGTTCACTCGCCACCAGCCGGTTCGCGGGGTCGGCGGCATCGTATTGCCGGAAGGCCCGGTCTGCGGCATAGCGCGCCGCTTCCAGATCGCGACTGAGAGCAGCACGCACCTGATCCTGTCGTTCTTCGGCTTCCTTGGCAGCAGCGGTTGCAGCGGCGATCGCGCCTGGGCCGACAACGCCAAGCAGCGCGTCCTCGATTGCATCATCGACGCGTAATCCTCCGAAGGCGATGCAGAGAGGGCCGCCATTGTCCATCCAGGCGCGGCTGCAGCTGTAGCGCGGGATATGGTGCTTCATGCCTGTGTACCGGACTGTAAGCTTGCGGCCACAGCGCTTGCACCGGATCAGACCGGCCAGCAGCGTGTCTCCATGCTTGGGCGCACCGTGATGTCGACCAGTGGGAACGTTGCTGCTGACCATTGCGCGGATCGCCTCGAACCTCTCCCAGCTCACATACCCGTCGTGGGTATTGGGCTTCAGCGACAACCATTCGTTCCGCCTCTTGCGGCGGATCTTCCCGCTCACGCCCGCGGCGGTGTATCCCGCCGTCACAGCCGTCTTACCATAGGCATAGGCGCCGCCGTAGACCGGGTTCTCAATGATCCGGTGGATGGCGGAGTAATTCGGTCGCCGCCAGGCCGTGTCGCCGTTGGACTGCTTCACCGGCAGATCGAGGTTGTATTCGTGGAGCCAGCAGAGCGCCTGTCGGGCACTGCCCAGTTCCTCGACCTTGTCGAACACCAGCTTGATCGCTTCCTGGACACGCCGATCCGGATCCTTCTCATAACGGTCGTCGGCCTTCACGAAGCCGACGGGCGCCGCCACAACCAGTTCGCCCCGGCGCGCCTTCTCGTAGCGCGCCGAGAGCGAGCGTTGACGCAACAGATCCAACTCGTACTCGTTGAGGCTCCCCTTGAGCCCGAGCAGCAGGCGGTCGTTGCCGTGCCTTGGCGCATAGATGGTCTCCTGATCGACCAGAACGGTGTCGACCACGCGGCACATCTCGATGAGTTGCTGCCAATCCCGGCTGTTGCGAGCGAAGCGCGAGACCTCGCGGGCGCAAACCGCACCTACCTTACCGAGGCAAACCTCCGCCACCATCCGCTCAAAGCCAGCGCGTTGGACCCCGCCGGCGGCCGAACGACCAAGATCATCATCGATCACTTCGATCTCTGACCAGCCGAGCGCCGTCAGCCGGTCCTGCATGGCGTACTGCAACGTGCTGCTTTCACGATTGTGCAAGACTTGATGAGCAGCACGTAAAGAATCGCCTTGCGCTCCAAATGATGAGGCCTGACCTTGTCAGAGATCATGATCAACCTCCTTCGCGCGCGGCGTCGCTGTCGTCGCAGCATGGTCGAGGATTAACCGCGTCATCAGGCTCGTCAGCGCCGCCCGCGCTTCCGGCGGCAGTTCCGACCACGCCGGCGCGCCGATGGCGCTGTTCAACAGGCCGCTCCCGAACAGATCCATCTGCTGTTGCAATCGCAGTTGTTGATTGTGTCGGTATCCGCTCCCTGGCATTGCCGTCTGGCGTGACATGAGTCGCTCCCCGATTCTGGTCGTGAGAGCCTTTGGGTGCGCCAGGAACCCGGACAGCTGATGGCGTTCGATCCTTCAACGCCAGATCGAGAACCGCAGAAAGCGCGGCAAGCGCATCGATGCTAACAAACGGATGAGCTGTCAAAAGCTCGGCGTCAGGGCATGCCGTCCGGTCGAACATCCATGCTGGAACTTCCAGCCAACGATCTGTTTGCGCCCCGTCCAGGGTGCAGCGAAAAACGACATCATCGGCCTTGTCGACGGTCCCATGAACGCAAACTCGACGACCAAACCAAGGATGATGCCGGTAAAGAACCTCGCGGAAAACGGTCCTGTGGGCGTTCTCAAACGTTGTTGTACAACACCGAGCGGCCGCACTCATCGCTCGGCTACAAACCACCGGCACCGGAGGCCGTGGTCTGGCCCGCACCGCCGCGTGGATCGGCACCACCGTCTGCCCAGGCGATGGCCCAAAAGCCGGTCATGCATTAAGATTGCAACTGGACCACTTCATAGGGGCAGACCACACGTCCTGGAGCACCGGGGCAACGGGATAGGCCCATGGATTTGACTGTTCGGGTGACCGTTGATGATCTTTGTGATGACGTCGGCGAGGTAGACGTGCGGTTCGATGCCCGTGAGCTTGCAGGTCTCGATCAGCGAGGCGATGACGGCCCAATGCTCGCCGCCGCCGTCGGAGCCTGCGAAGAGTGCATTTTTGCGGTTTAGCGCGATCGGCCGGATCGCGCGTTCGACGACGTTGGAGTCGATCTCGATGCGGCCGTCGCTGAGAAAGCGGGTCAGGCCCTGCCAGCGCGAGAGCGCATAGCGGATTGCTTCAGCGAGTTTTGTCTTCTGACTGATCAGAGTGAGCTTGGCGCGCAGCCAGGGCTCGAGCTCATCGATGACCGGCCGGCTCCTCAGCAGCCTGGCCTCGCGCCTTTCCTCTGCGCTGCGGCCACGGATATCGCTCTCGATGGCATAGAGTCCGGCGATGCGTTCGAGCGCCTCGCTGGCGATTGGCGCCGGGCCGGCCGCGGCGAGTTCGTAGAAGCGTCGGCGTACATGGGCCCAACAGAATGCAAGTTGCACGTTACCGCGCTCCGCGAGTACGCGATAGCCGGCGTAGCCATCGACCTGAAGGGTGCCCGTGAAGCCCGCGAGATGAGCGATCGGTCGCTCCGCCTTGCGATCGGGGGCGTAGACATAGGCCACGCCGGGCGGGTCGGCGCCACCCCAGAGGCGATCGTCGCGTGCGTAGGCCCACAGTTGACCGGTCTTGGTCTTTCAGCGACCGGGATCGAGCACCGGTGCCGTCGTCTCGTCGGCGAACAGCTTGGCCGAGCCCTTAAGCCTGGCGAGCAGACGCTCGTGTACCGGCCGCAGCAGGAAGGCGGCGCGGCCGACCCAGTCGGCCAAGGTCGAGCGATCAAGCGTGATGCCCTGCCGCGCATAGATCTGAGCCTGCCGATACAGCGGCAGATGATCGGCGTATTTGGCGACGAGAACCTGCGCCACCGTCGCCTCAGTCGGCAACCCACCCTCAATCAGCCGCGCCGGCGCTGCCGCCTGCACAACTCCGCTCTCGCAGGCTCGGCAGGCATATTTGGGTCGACGCACAACAAGCACGCGGAACTGGGCCGGGACGATGTCTAGTCGTTCGCTGACATCCTCGCCAATCCTATGCAGTGCGTTGCGGCAGCATGGGCAGGCATGATCGTCGATGTCGACCATCATCTCAATGCGCGGCAGATGCTCCGGCAGCGATCCACGGTTGATGCGACGCTTGGCGGCATGGTTTGCGCGCTCGGCTGGTGCCGCCGTTTCGTTCTCGGCTTCGCCGCTCGCCACAGTCTGCTCGACTTCTTCGAGGCCGAACAGCAATTGATCTTCCGGCAGCGTCTCGGCCCGTCGGCCAAAGCGGTGACGCTGCAACTCCTTGATGATTTGCTCCAGCCGTTCGGTGCGCGCACGTTCCGCCAGCAGCATCGCCTTGAGCGTGCCGGGGTCGTCGGGAAGCGCATCCGTCGTCGCCGTCATGATGCGAGTACATCATGCGCCGCAGCGCCCTGCGAGCATTTCGATCGGACTGATTCACTCCGTCGCAGATCAACCCGGCTGTACCGGCGCCGGGGTCTCGCCCCCGGCGTGAACCCGTCGCCAATCGGGCCCTTCTAACAATGCCGAGAACTCCGCAGCCGACAGCCGCATCACGCCATCTTGCACGTTTGGCCAGCGGAACTTGCCAACGAGCCGTTTGGCGAACAGGCACACTCCCGTGCCGTCCCAATAGATCAGCTTCACGCGGTCAGCCCGCTTCGCCCGGAACACGTAGACGGCGCCCAAGAACGGATCGGACTTCATCGTCTCGCGCACCAATGCCGCCAGACCCTCGGCGCCCTTGCGGAAGTCCACCGGCTTTGTCGCCATCATCACCCGCACCGTACCGGTCGGACCGATCACGTGCAGGCCTTCAGCGCCCGGATGACCATCGCGACCGTCTCGGCGTCAGCGCCACGGCCGACCCGGACGCTGACGCCTTCAATCTCTACCTCGATGATTCCTGAGCCCAGATCCACCGGGCGTGCCCGTTGGCGCCGCCGCCGAGCCGCGCCTTCCGGCAATGCCGATTCCACGACTGCAGGCACGAACTGCGGCACCTCGGGGGTGGCATCTGCGCCGGCAGGCTGCCGCGCTTGGCGGCGCCATGTGAACAATTGCTGCGGCGCAAGCGCCATGCCGGCGTGCAACTTCCGAAACCACCGCGCCCGGAACAAGCGTCTCTTCAATCATCCGGGCCTTGTCGTCTGCCGAGAACTATCGGCGACGGCCTGTTCCCGCGATAATCTCAAGCCGGCGCGCCGTCGTGCAAGCGTAGACACAACACGATCTCCGATTCAGAGATCGTCACACTCGCCGATCGTAAACTTCAGGAAAAGGTGCGATCAAAACACCGCTTACGTTTCAATGCACACGTGCGAGGAAGCTCAGACCACAAATTCGCAAAACATGGTTCACTCCTTCGCCGAATTGCCGGCTATGCAGCATCCGGGTTGCGTCCGGCCTCAGACGCGCGGCTTGTTTCAAAAAGCACCGGTCTTGTTACAAGAACGACATCGCCCAACAAAAGCGCGCGTAATGCGGTAATCGTTTCCGTTGGCTTAGATCCTGCACACCACAAGCAGCGTGGAAGCGACGCCAACAAAGTCGCTCATTCTGTGTTGCGAAACGGCGGGCGCGCGTCTTCTTGAGGTGGTTATGCGATCTGATCTTCTCTTTTGGGGTGCCGCAACAGCTGCGCTCGTTGTGAGCTGCGCCGTCCGTGCGGCGGATTTTGAGCCGGCAGTACAGATACCACCCGCACTGTGGAGCTGGACCGGAGGATATTTCGGCGGGAACTTCGGCGGAGGCTGCGGGCTGATATCATTCAGTGGCGCCTACGGTCGGTCGATTTACAGCGACGTGGTCGATACCCCTCTATCCCTGATGGAAGGTCAGGTCGGCAGCCCTCTGAGCATTCAGTTTCTGCCGTTAGCAACGGTCCCAGCCAACATGACGAGCCTGTCCAACATCTTCTACATTGGCAAACTTGCTCTTAACTATGATTTTGACCGCGGCGCAAGGACGTCGGGATGGTCCGATGTGCCGCTAGACGCGACAGGGCCGACAATCAGCGAGCCGCCAATTGCTCTCGCTCCAGGGTGGTCGCTGGAAAGCGGTACGCCACTCTGGCTAAGCCGAGGAAAGTTTCGGTAGGACAGTCCCGCGAGCAACGATCCGAGCGATCTGCTGCCAAGACTCACGTAGCATAAACTGGGTCGGATCTTTGGTGAGTTGTTCGAACTGATTGATAGCCTCTGGGGGATATTCCCGAAAAGCAACAAGTTTTTCTGAAACTGCCCGCTCGTCGCTCTGAGGTCGGAAGCCGGCGACTGTACGCCTTACAGCGGCGAAAGCTCGGGTCCTGCGGCTCGCGTCCGCTGGAGGCCGGGAATAGAACCGCAAGCTTTTGGGGCCGTTCAAGTTCAAAAACTTGCCGGATTTACGACAGAGAACGCCCGAGCGCTGGAGGTAGCTAGAACTATCCGCATGCACGTCTTAGGCTTCAGATTGAGCTCCCCTGAAGGTCAATGTGCCATTGGCCTTTGATAAGGTGCCGCTCGTCCAGGCCGGATGCGGCAGCTGTGTCTCGTTCACTGCGTAGCTCCAGGTCGCGAGGTCGATCTGTACTCACTCCATGGCCGCCATTTCTACGCTCGTGCAATTTTGACGTTGCGGATCAGGGCCGCCAGGGTTTGATGAGCGTCCATCATGTCTACGACGAAGGTCCTTTGGGGCCAAATCACGCTTGTCCTTGCCATCGTGCTCATTACCACTTGGGCGGCGACCCAGTGGGTTGCCTGGAAGCTCGCATTCCAGCCGCAGCTCGGGCAGCCTTGGTTCGAGTTCGGGCATGGAAAGCCCGTCACCTGCCGCCCGCTTTTTTCTGGTGGTGGTACGCCTACGACGCCTATGCGCCAATGGTATTCACAGAGGGGGCTTGTATCGCAGCATCGGGCGGCATCATTTCGATCATAGTTGCATTTGCCATGTCGGTCTAGCGAGCCCAAGAGGCGAAGACGGCCGCCACCTACGGCTCTGCACGTTGGGCGCTTCCTCCGAACTTTCATCAGCGCAGCTTACAGGGCCGGATGGCGTTATCATCGGCCGGTGCGATCGCAACTATCTTCGACACAACGGGCCCGAACACGTGCTCTGCTTTGCGCCAACGCGATCGGGCAGGGGCGTCGGCCTCGTCGCTCCGACTCTCCTGACCTGGCCGGGTAGTTGCATCGTTCACGATATCAAGGGCGAGAACTGGGCGCTCACCTCGGGGTTCGGCTCCTTCCATAGGCGGGTACTGCTGTTCGATCCAACCAATCGATACTCTGCAGCTTACGATCCACGGCTCGAGGTTCGCCGGGGCGAGTGGGAGGTTCGCGATGTCCAGAACATTGCAGACGTGTTGGTGGATCCTGAAGGAGCACTAGAACGACGCAATCACTGGGAAAAGACCAGCCACTCGCTGCTAGTCGGCGGCATCCTGCACGTGCTTTATGCTGAGCCCGGCAAGACATTGGCTGGCGTCGCCAACTTCCTTTCGGATCCCAAGCGTCCCATCGAGGCGACGCTGCGCGCGATGATGACAACGCCGCACCTCGGCGATGTCGGTCCACATCCTGTCATTGCATCCGCAGCGCGCGAGCTCCTGAACAAGAGCGAAGACGAGCGCTCTGGGGTGCTTTCGACGGCAATGTCCTTCCTCGGACTCTACCGCGATCCGGTGGTGGCTCGGGTCACGCGCTGCAGTGATTGGCGTATTCGCGATCTCGTGGAGGCGAAATGACCAACGTCGCTCTATCTAGTTGTGCCGCCCTCGGACATTAGTCGGACCAAGCCGTTGGTGCGATTGATCTTCAACCAGATCGGACGGCGCCTCACAGAAGATCTCCACGCCGAGGCGCGCCGGCATCGTGTGCTGCTGATGCTTGATGAGTTCCCTGCTTTGGGTCGGCTCGACTTTTTCGAGTCGGCGCTCGCATTCATGGCGGGTACGGCCTCAAGAGCTTCTTGATCGCCCGTCTCTTAATCAGGTCGAAAAGGCGCACGGGCCGAACAATTCGATTCTCGACAATTGCCATGTCCGGGTCGCGTTCGCGCTCGAATGACGAGCGAACAGCAAGGCGGGTGTCAGAGGCCCTCGGAATGGCGACCGAACTGCGCGCCATGAAAAACTATGCCGGTCACCGGTTAAGCCCTTGGCTTGGACACCTGATGGTGTCCAGGCAAGAAACGGCGCGACCCCTGCTGACACCCGGTGAGGTCATGCAGTCGCCGTCGGACGATGAATTGGTGCTGGTCTCGGGATGCCCGCCGATCGGAGCCAAGAAGGCTCGCTATTACGAAGATCCACGATTCCGTGAACGGGTACTCCCGCAGCTCGAACCGGAAACAGAGAAGAGGGTATCCAATTGCCTCCTGACGATTGGAGCAGGGCTGCCTTTGCCTGACGGCTCAAGAACCAAACAGAAGCGATCCACAGAGAAGCAGCATGCTTTCTCGAGCGGTGATCCCGCCAATGGTGGCATTCGGCGCGAACCGGAGCTTGGCGAGCATGAGGAGGTGGGGATAGACCGCAGCCCGGAGAAGGAAGAGTTCGAGTTTGCCGATGAGGAAGGGGACGACGAGGTCCAGCGCGCCCGCGTCCTTCGCGGACAGGCGTCAAGTCTTGCGCGTCAGGCCGCAATGGATCCGGGCGACGGTCTCGATCTCTGAGATGAGGGCATGCGGATTAAGTACACATTTCGTCTGCCGCCGGACCTCACTGTTCAGCTTGCTGATTATGCCAGCCGCAAGCGAGTGGCTCAGGCGCTCGTTGTGGAGACGGCGCTATCCGCGCTCTTGTCGCCAGACAATTCGGAGCGAATGGAGGCAGCGCTCAGCCGGCGTTTGGATCGGCTGACACGCCAGTTCGAACGACTCGAACGTCACGTTACGATTTCAAACGAAGCGCTAGGTCTGTTCGTCCGCTTCTGGCTCACGGCGACTCCGCCTTTGCCGGATGCGGCGCAGCCGGCAGCCCAGGCGAAAGGACACGAGCGCTATGATTCATTTGTCGAAGCACTGGGCCGACGCCTGGCGAAGGGGCAGAGTCCGGCGAAGGAGGTTAGCTCAGACGTAGAGCCACGCGGCGAAAGACCGGAGAACTCCAAGCCGGCCTAAGCTCGCCGATACATTCATTCTCGTTGATTCCCGTGGAAGAAAGTCTCGAGCTGCCCTCCGGGCGCATCAAAATTTCAATCCAGAGAGTACTCGGTGCCGATCAGTCGCCTCGGCTCTGAAAGATGCCGATGTCACTGTGAGGAACACCATCCGAACAACGATCGAAGGGCTTGAGTCTGTCGTAGGGTTAAGTTGTGGTCCACTACAACGGTTACGCTACGGGACCATCATGTGCGATCTGGAACGCAATCGCGTCATCGATCTTTTGCCGGACCGAAATGCCGATACGGTGGCGTCTTGGCTAGGTCGCCATCCAGGCATCGAGGTGGTCGCGCGGGATCGCATCTATTCTGAGGGTGCCCGTCGCGGTGCTCCCGATGCACCCAAGTTGCCGACCGTTTTCACCTTCTCCAAAACCTGGGTGAAGCGCTACGTCTGGCTGTTGGCCGTCACCGCAAGGCGGGCGGTGCCGCTGGAAAGGCAATGATCGCGCAGATGGTCGAAAACGACAAAGCCAAGCCGGAACCAGAACCTACAACGAAACTTGAGGCCCTGCGCCGCAGCGGGCGCAGCCACCGCCGTTCACTCTATGCCGAAATTCTCGATTTGCGCGCCGCCGGCCTATCGCCGCGCGGGATCGCGCCGCGGATCGGCATGAGCGTGAGGACGGTCGAACGCTGGCTTGCTGCAGGCGGTGAGCCTGAGCACCGGCGGCCACCCGCGGGCTCTGTCCTGATTGATCCCTTTCGAGACTATCTGCAAAGCGCTGGGAGGAAGGTGAACAACACGGTTTGCAATTGTGGACCGAAATCAAGCTCCGCGGCTTTGAAGGCAGCAGAACGACCGTGTACCGGTGGACTGTTGCGCGCCAGCAGGGCTGATCGACGGCTGCGCCGAATGTGCGGTGGCGACTGCCCTCGCACCGCAGCTGTGCATGGCTCCTGAGCAAAGAGCCTACATCGCTCGAGGAGCAGACCGAGCGGTTCCTTCATCATCTCTACGAAAATGCGCCGGAGCTTTCGAACGCCGGTGAGCTCGCTCGACGGCTCGCGGCATTGATACGGGGCGACGATGACACAGGTCTCGATCAATGGATCGAGGATGCTTCGAGCAGCGAACTGGCCTCGCTTGCACAAGGCAGCGGCCGCGACATTGCAGCCGTCCGCGCAGCCATCACCCAACCCTGGAGCACCAGCCCCGTCGAGGGACAGATCAACCGTCTCAAGACGATTAAGCGCCAGATGTATGGGCGTTCAGGATATGTACTGCTCAAAAACAGGCTGCTGGCAGCCGCATGACAATGCACAATGCGCTCGATGAAAAGCAAAAGGGACCTGCATCAAATATGCGGGAGAACCTTGATTGACGCGCCGCTCTCATCCGGTTGCCGCGCCGTAAGTCGCGGGTAAACCGTTCTGCCTTTCGCTCTCACGGCTGTTCAATACAGACGAAGCAAATGATCGTAAGAACCACACAGTTGAATCATCCTGAGAACTCGTCAGCTTCCAGAAAGCTAACCTTCCTAAACAGAATCGGATTCTCGAGGGCGAGGCCGCCTGGCGAGCGCAAATGGAATGAACGTAGCAGCGCGCGGTTCTCCGTGTAGTCGGATAGGCCCGATGTAGTCGGAGGATCGCGGCTTGCAGCTGCGCCAATTTCTTGTTGCTGTTTTCGATTGGACAACGAGATTTGCTGTTAAAACCTCCCTCGCCTTGAGCCGTCCACACGTCCGAGCTGAGCTGGCGGCTTTGCGCACAATCGACATTCTCAAGGACGATTAGAGTGGACCGCAACAACATCAACCCATTCAGCCCTGGTGAGTTTCAGGCGTACAACGCCCCGCTGCAGCAGCAGGAGCAGCAAGAACCGGGCAATATGAGCCAGCAAGCGAGGTTTGAGCAGCAGCTGAGCGAGCTGCAACACAGTGCGTTTGATGAGAGCTCCGCAGAAGCGAGTTCGCCTGATGGGCAAACCGCAGACGGAGGTGAAGCGATTCGGCTGACTGATGTCGGCGGTTCGATGCAGATGCCGCCCATTCAGGGCCACTCATTCAGCAGCACGCGCCAAAGCGTAGACATGCGCCATACTCCCTTCGGCCGTTCGACTGAAGTGCCGTCCAAGCGAGGCCGCGAGAACGATGGCCCGGACGAGGAGCTTTTTTCTAGATTCCGCGAGGCATCCAAGAAAAACCGAGCCAGCGATGGCTCCATCCGCGAGGAGGCCAAGAAAAGCGGGACAAGCGATCGCACGATCCGAAGGGATCTAAAGGTACTGCGCAACTTCAGCGCCTGGCTTCTGACGAAGCAGAAGCCACCAGTCAGCAGCCAACTAGAGAATATTCAGGCATTACGTGCCGAGGGGAACGAGTTTGCGGCCAATGATGTTCGCTTGGGCGCTCGTATCGAGGCAGCGTTGACGAGGCTCGAGCAATTCGCAGTCGGAGCGCCGGTGACAGCGTTGCCGCGAGGCGGCCGGCGGGTCGATCTCGAGGACGAGGCGCTCATCAACGCTGCGTGTGACGAAGGCGTTAAGCGCAGCTTTGCGCCGGTAACCATGCAGCAGTACCGTAGGGCTCTTAACAGCTTCAGTAGGTGGCTCAACGATCGCGGGGTGAGCATTACTCAGGCTGGCCCCCAGGAGCGAGACCGCTATATTAACTCTGGGACGGGCTCGTATCCTAGAGAGTTTCCACGTGCGTGGAATCTTCTTCAGAACTACCGCCGACGCGCCAAGCCGCTCCCGCTTAGGGATGTTTTCCCCAGCGCGGATGACGAGGCGCTTTTTCTCGGATTTAGCGAGGTGGCCCCGAAAATCGGCGTGAACCTGGGGGCACTTCGCCAGTTCAGCGCCTGGCTTCAGGCGACACAGAAGCCGGCAATCACCGGTCGAGTTGAGAATCTAGAGGCTTTACGTGCCGAGGCCGACGAATTTGCGGGCGATGACGTTCGCTTGCGCACTCTTCTCAGGACGGCATTGCCAAGGCTCCGGCAATATCAACAAGCTGTCGAGGCGAACCGAGCGCTGGGGTTGGGTCCGCCGCAACAAGCGGGCTCGCTCGCCTGGCTAGGCGCTCCGCATCCGAGCTCGTATCAGGAGCTTCCGGCAACGCCCGCTACCCCGAGCGCGGGAGCGTGGGATTGGCTTAGGGAGCAGATGCAAGAACCAGCTCCATCACCGTCCACACCACACCCTGGCCCGCAGCCGGGCTCGTTTCAGGAGCTTCCGGCAACGCCGGCTACCCCGAGTGCGGGAGCGTGGGATTGGTTTAGGGAAGTGATGGAAGAACCCGCTCCATCGTCCACACCACACCGTGGCCTGCAGCCCAGCTCGTATCAGGAGCTTCCGGCAACGCCCGCTACCCCGAGCGCGGGAGCGTG
>NZ_LGHL01000068.1 GCF_001908205.1 Bradyrhizobium sp. NAS80.1 | reverse complement strand
TCCGTCGCGGCACCGCGGCCCGCATAATCCGCTGAACCGCCGGATACGGACCCGTATGTCCGGTGGTGTGGGAGGGGCGGCGTCGCGAGACGCCCCCCTATCCCGATTGCAAATCCGCCCGACGCGGCGAGGGGCGGCTATTTCAGCTTGCCGGTGGACAAGTCCATGATCATGCGCGTGGCCAGATAGAGACGAGGCACGATGCTGTTGATCTGCACATATTCGGCATCGTTGGAATGCGCGCCGAAGCCCGACAGGCCCATGCCTTCCACCACGGCTCCCTTGGTCTTGAGCGCGGCAAACGCGGCGTCGGTGCCGCCTCCGGTCGCCTTCTCGTCGACCTTGAGAGGCATTCCAAGCTCCTGATAGATCGTCTTGCCGTGGGCCGCCACGCGGCGCGAGGCGTCGTTGGCTTCGAGCGGCGGCCGACGCACCTCGAATTTCAGCTCGACCTTGGAGTCGGGGAGCAGGCGGTTCCTGATACTGTCCTGCAGCGCCCTCTCCAGTTCGTCGAAATCCGCCACCTTGAGCGCACGCGCATCGGCCTGGGCCGTGGCGTCGGCAGGGATCACGTTGCGATTGGTGCCGGACCTGGAGACGGTCCAGTTCAGCTTCAGGCCCTGCTCGGGTTTGGACAGGTCCTTCATCTGCAGCACCTGGTGCGAGAGCTCGTAGAGCGCATTGACGCCGCCCTCGGGCCTTGCCCCCGCATGCGACGACTTGCCGTGTACCGTGAGATAGGCCGAGCCGATGCCGCTGGTGGCGAGGCGCAGCGTGCCGTCGGTGCCGCCGCCTTCGAACGAGAACACCACGTCCTGATCGGAGGCGAGCCGGGTGATGGTGCCGCGCCAGCCGGGCGATGAGATCTCCTCGTCGCCATTGGTGAGCACCGTGAGCGTGCCGTAATCCCTGAAGTTCAGCTTCTGCAGCAACGCCACGGTATGGAGAATGAGCGCGACGCCCTGCTTGTCGTCGGCAATGCCGAGGCCGTAGGCCTTGTCGCCGTCGATGCGGAACGGTTGATCCTTCAGCATGCCCTTCAGGTACACCGTGTCCATGTGGGCGATCAGCATGATCTTCTTGCTGCCGGTGCCCTTGAAGACGGCGTGCACGGCCGGGCCGATCTTCTCGGGCGTATCGTCGAGGCGATAGATGTCGGTGGGCTGCAGAATCTCCGTTGTGCCGCCGAGCTGCCTGAGTTGGCCGGCGACGCGCTCGGCGATCTGGTTCAGGCCGTCGATGTCCTTGCTGCCGGATTCGATGTTGACGAGATCGCGCAGCGTGTCGAGCAGCGGCTGCTGCTCCTGTTGCGCGAGCGCATGGATATCGGCCATGGCATTAGCATTGGGCTCGGCATGCGCCACGGTTGCAGCACATGCCAGCCAGAGCGATGCGATTAACGAGCCAACGAGTGATGGAGCGGGGTGCGATCGAGGCATGCGTGGCGGCCCATAGGTTGGAGGATGGCCCGGTATGCCCCTGTTGCGGGCGCTTGTCACGCGCGCCGGCCTCTCGATCATGTGCGGCGTCGCGGCGCTGACGCTGCACCCTCTCCTCTTGTGGGAGAGGGGGCTCGCTGCGATAGCGGCGAGATGGGTGAGGGGTCTTTCCCACGAGTCTTGCTCTCAATTGAGCGCGCGAGCGAACCCCTCATCTGGCGCCATAGCCGAGGCTTCGCTTCGGCGTTCTTGAGACCGGCCCGAGCATCGCCTTTGTGTGCGGAATGGTACAAAAATTAAACGCGATTTGCGCGGTGGCAAATATCCTCGCATCGCGCCGTCGCGCGCACCTCGCTTTTTCGGCGGGACCCAAAGGACCCGACGCCCGATTACGGAGGGGCCGCCATCTCCTGCGTTTCGCGCGTCATCACAACATCGATGCGAACCTGCAAACACCATCGCCATCATTGAGACGTGCCCTCGGGCTCACGTCTGCTTAGCCACCAAGACCTCAGTCGATAATTTCGGCGCTCACAAGAAGAGACGGTGGTATCGTGACGCCAAGCGCTTTGGCCGTCTTCATGTTGATCGCGAAGTCGAAGTGTGTAGGGCCCTGAAACGGTAGCTCGCCTGCGTGCGCGCCATTGAACATGCGCTCCACATAGCTTGCCGCCTGCTGGCCAAGTTCTTTAAGACTTGGGCCATAGCCAATGAGCAAGCCTTGTACGGCGCTCTCGCGGAAGCCTCCGATGGTCGGTAATCCAGCCTTTGCCGAAAGCGCGACGAGCGCTCCATTGTCGCGAAATAGTTCCGGTGTTGGCACGATGACGAGCGCTTCTGCGCCGCCTGCGCGCATGGCAGCAAACGCAGCATCATAATCGTTTGGGCCCTCGACCCAAATTTCGATCAGTTCCAGTCCGGCCTGGGCAGCAACCTTGCGCAAGGGCGGAAAGCCCGCTTCCACGACCTTGCGATGAGCGGACATCACCGCAATTCGATGCACTGATGGCAAGGCCTCATGAAGGAGGGACAGACGCTTGACCTCAAGTTCCCCCGCGATCAGACAAACGCCCGTGACGTTGCCCCCCGGATGCGCCCAACTCTCGGCGACGCCGGCGCGGACAGGGTCTGCGCCCATGGGCGCAGCGACAATCGGAATGGTGTTCGTTGCTGCACGGGCGGGATAAAGCGCCCAATCGGATGTGACGATGATGACATCGGGTTTGTCGCTGACCAGCGCTTGCGCCAGCGCCGGCATTTGCTCCTCCGTACCCATGCGAACATCAAGGACTAAGTTACGACCTTCAACGAAGCCCCGGGTCGCCAAGTAGGGCAGCATGATAGAACCGACAGCGTTGGCGCCAGCGGTCCCCGCGAGTGTGAGTAGACCCAAGCGCCAAACCCGCTGTGCGGCTTCTGCGTACCTCGACGAAAGCACCGCCAGTACGCCGCTGGCCGCCATCCTGGCGACGAAATCCCGCCGTCGCATGAGCCCCTGCCAAAGACCGAGTGTGTGGGAGGATGAGCCTAGCACTTTGTCGCGGGGCTGTGAGGTACTTTGAAGGACCGCTCCGGGTCAAAGGCGGTAAGGTTCAGAGCTGACGTCAGGGCAGACGCAAAGGCGCGACCAGATCGATCGCACGGCATCGGCTCGACCTCGACCATCTGAGCGGGACGACGCTAGGCATCATCAGGGAAAGCCGCAGGAAGGCCCTTCAGCGCGCTGGGAGCGCGCCGGCCCGGACTTCGGGCGCATCAGCGGCTTGTTTCAATCCATCCGGTTCCCACAAGGGGAGAAGGAAGAAGGCGTCCGCTACTTCTGCGGCGGTCCCAGATCCAGCGGCGGCAGGTCGATCTGCGGCACCTCGATCTTGACCTTGTCGAGGTCGACATTGACCGGCTTGTCCAGGAGGCCCGTCACCGTGATCGGGAATGCGATCACGATGAGCACCATGATCATCTGAAGGCCGATCCAGGGCATCGCGCCCCAATAGATGTCCGAGCTCTTCACTTCCTTCGGTGCCACGCCGCGCAGGTAGAACAGCGCGAAGCCGAACGGCGGATGCAGGAACGATGTCTGCATGTTGACGCAGAGCATCACGCCGAACCAGATCAGGGCCGGTCCGTCGCCGACGACGGGTCCCAGAATCTTCTGCGCGATCGGCGCGATCATCGGCAGGATGATGAAGGCGATCTCGAAGAAGTCGAGGAAGAACGCCAGGAAGAAGATGAAGAGGTTGATGAAGATCAGGAAGCCCCAGACACCGCCGGGCAGCGAGGTCAGGAGGTGCTCCAGCCAGACACCGCCGGAAACGCCAAGGAACACTACCGAGAAGCAGGTCGAGCCGATCAGGATGAAGGTGACCATGCAGGTGAGGCGCATGGTGGACTCGTAGCCCTGCTTGATGAGGTCGCGCAGGTCGGGGATGCGCGCGGCCGAGATGCAGATCCAGGCTACCGCCAGATAAGTCACGGCGAACGCGATCTTGAAGATCAGGTTCTCAGTGAACAGCATCGCGACGATGGTGCCGATGCCGGCCGAGATCACGCCGATGATCAGCACCTTGCGGTCGGTCGAGGTGAAGTCCTTGTGGTGGATCGCCGCGAGCACGATGGCACCGACCGCGCCCATGGCGCCGGCTTCCGTCGGGGTCGCAAGACCCATCATCATGGTGCCGAGAACGACGAAGATCAGCACGGCCGAGGGGATGATGCCCATCAGGCACTTCTTCCACAGCGCCCAGCCGGTCAGCGTGCGCGCTTCCAATGGCACCGGCGGCACGTGGCTTGGTTTGATCAGGCCGAGGATGAAGGTGTAGCCGGCGAACAGCAGGATCTGGAACACCGAGGGCCCCAGGCGCCGAGATACATGTCGCCGACCGACTTGCCGAGCTGGTCGGCGAGCACGATCAGCACCAGCGAGGGCGGCACCAGCTGCGTGATCGTACCGGAGGCCGCGAGCACACCGGTGATGTAGCGCATGTTGTAGCCGTAGCGGATCATGATCGGCATCGAGATCAGCGCCATGGCGATGACCTGCGCCGCCACCGTGCCGGTGATGGCGCCGAGGATGAAGCCGACGATGATCACGGAATAGCCGAGGCCGCCGCGGACCGGGCCGAACAACTGGCCCATCGAATCCAGCATGTCCTCGGCCAGCCCACATCTCTCCAATATGGCGCCCATGAAGGTGAAGAAGGGAATCGCCAGCAACAGCTCGTTGGAGAGCACGCTGCCGAACACGCGGCCGGGAATCGCCTGGAGGAAGTTGAGGTCGAAGAACCCGAGATGGATGGCGAGGAAGCCGAAGGAAAGGCCGACCGCCGCCAGCGTGAACGCGACGGGGAAGCCGATCAGCATCGCCAGAACCAGGCCGCCGAACATCAACGGCGGCATCATCTCCAGCGTAATCATTGGGTCGGCCTCTCGTACTTGGCGTCGATCGTCACATAGCCCTGGAGAGCCGCGATACGCTTGATGACTTCGGAAACACCCTGGAGCGCCAGCATCACGAAGCCGGCGGGAATCACGAACTTGATGGGCCAGCGGATCAGGCCGCCGGCATTGCCCGACATCTCGCCGACGTCATAGGCCTGCATGAAGAACGGCCAGGACAGATAGGCGAGCAGGAGGCAGGAGGGGATCAGGAAGAACAGCGTGCCGATCATGTCGAGCCAGAGCTGGCCGCGCTCGGACAGGGTCAAATAGAAGAGCTCGACCCGCACATGCTCATTGCGCTTGAAGGTGTAGGCGGAGCCGAACATCACGAGGATCGCGAACATGTACCATTGCAGCTCCAGCCAGCCGTTCGAGGAGTAGCTGAAGGCATAGCGGATCATGGCGTTGACCGCGCTGACCAGGCACGCCAGGAGCACGAGAAGATTACAGACGTAGCCGATCTTCTCGTTGAGGAGGTCGATGGCGTTGCTCACCGCCAGCAATGGACGCATCTTACTTTCTCTCCGTCGCGGCCATGAGCATCATCCGGAAAAGTGTGAAGCGGTTTTCCGAAGAGATCATGCTCGAACAACAACCCGGGGGCGCGATGATGATTCATCCCCATCTCATCGCGCTTTGGACTTCACGGGAGGCATCGGCGCGCATCGCTCGGTCCGCATGCTGATGCACGCGGCCACACGGCTCGTTTTCCGGAGCGATTACGGCGTCAGTCCTCCCCTCGTGCCTTGCCGTCTTGACCGCGACCGCCAAAGGGGCAGGCCGGCTTATTGCTGCCGGGCAAGCAAAGGCGGTCGCACCAAATCAGCGGGCTTGCGTGCCGTCAATCGGAAAATGGGCAAATTGACGCGCAGTCAAAACCTTAGGTTGGCGGGGAGTGGGACGAATCGTCAGCCGCCGGTGACGCTCATGTGCCTGTTAACGCTGGGGCGGTCGTGGCGGCGGTCGATGATGAAGTCGTGGCCCTTGGGCTTGAGCCCGATGGCGCGGTCGATCGCATCCGCAAGCAGCAAATCGTCGCTCGATGCACGCAAAGGTTTGCGCAAATCGGAGGCATCCTCGTGGCCGAGGCAGGTGTGCAGCGTCCCGGTGCAGGTGATGCGTACCCGGTTGCAGGATTCACAGAAATTATGGGTCATCGGTGTGATGAAGCCGAGCTTGCCGCCGGTCTCGGCGATGCTGACATAACGCGCCGGCCCGCCGGTGCTCTCGGCCAGATCCGTCAGCGTGAACTGCTGGGCGAGGCGCGCGCGCACCAGCGACAGCGGCAGATATTGGTCGAGCCGTCCTGATCCGATCTCGCCCATCGGCATCACCTCGATCAGCGTCAGCCCCATGCCCTTGCCATGGGCCCAGCGCATCAGCTCGGGGATCTCGTCCTCGTTGAGGTTCTTCAGCGCCACCGCGTTGATCTTCACGCTAAGGCCTGCAGCGCGCGCGGCTTCGATGCCCTCGAGCACCTTGTCGATCTCGCCCCAGCGCGTGATCTCGCGAAACTTCCGGGGATCGAGCGTGTCGAGCGAGACGTTGATGCGGCGGACGCCGCAATCGGCAAGTTCACTTGCATGCTTGGCGAGCTGCGTGCCGTTGGTCGTCAGCGTCAGCTCGTTCAGCGCACCGCTCGTCAAATGACGCGATAGCGAGTGGACCAGCGTCATCACGTTGCGCCGGACCAGCGGCTCGCCACCCGTGAGTCGCAGCTTCTTCACGCCCTTGGCAATGAAGGCGGAGCAGAGCCGGTCGAGTTCCTCCAGCGTCAAAAGGTCCGCCTTGGGCAGGAACGTCATGTCTTCCGACATGCAGTAGAAACAGCGCAGGTCGCAGCGGTCGGTCACCGAGACGCGTAAGTACGAGATGGTCCGCCCGAACGGATCGGTCATTGCGCTCGACAGCGCGGCGCGGGAGCTCGCGGAAGATCCGTTCATACCAAATGCCTTGTCACTTACGGCGACGGGCGCACCTTTGCGTCAGCGGTGCTCCGGAAGCAATCTAAGCATCGGACGCGCCAAGGACAATCGGGTCTATACCGAGGTCAGCGCGTGCCCGCACTCGGGTCGGGGAATGGCGAGGCCGCGGCCGCTGCAGCCTCGGCTGGCGCGGCGGCGGGCGCTGCTGCTGCTGCCGGTTTCGGCTTTCTGGGCTGGTGCGGCTTGCGGACCGGCTTCGGCGGGGTGGATGGCTGAAGCTCCGCGAAGACCGGGCTCGGGTCAGTTGCGACCGAGGCGGGCGTGGTGAAATCGCCGGGATTCTTGATCACGTTCACCGGTACGCTCGCGGGCTGGTACTTTGGGAGGGCGTAGCTGACTGTGAAGGGAGCGTCGGGCGCGGGAACCGAGACGGAGCAGGGGGTCTTGCAGCCCGGACCGAGCGAGGTCTTGGCATCAGCGCCCGGGGGACTGGATTCAAGCTGGACCTGGACCGTCGGCGGTGCCGATTTGAACATGTCCCAGGACGTCGAGGAACAGCCGCCTAGACTTGTTGCCCCCAGGAGGCTCGCTCCCGCTAGCGCGATGACACGACGCATGACCCATCCACTTCTACTGCGACGAACCGCCACATCCCCGGCCGGACCTTAGGGGCGTCGCCTGGGGCAGGCAACCGGCGCGATATGCATAGTTAGTAGATGGTTAATGCAGAGTTACGCAGAATAACCCAACGTTGTCAGTAGCTTGTGGGGCTACGCCGACATCAGGCTGCTGGCGGCGGCCGGCAGGTCGCGCATGTGATGGATCAGACGGTCCGGCTTCAGCTCGGCAATCGGCACGTCGGTGTAGCCGAAGCTGACCCCGATCACGGGCACCCCGGCCCGTCGGGCCACCCCGACATCGGTTCCGGCATCGCCGACCATGATGCTGGCCTTCAGCTCCCCGCCAGCCCTCGCCACCGTCTGCCGGAAAATGGTCGGGTCCGGCTTCTGGACCCCAAAGGTGTCTGCGCCGCAGATCGCCGCGAAGCGCCGGCTCAGGCCGAGCTGGTCCAGGAGCCGCTTCGACAGCCATTCCAGCTTGTTCGTGCAGACTGCCAGCCGATGGCCCTGCGCCGCAAACTGGTCGAGCGCCGCCTCGAGCCCCTCGAAGGGGCGGGATTCGACGGCGATATGGTCGGCATAATAGGCGATGAAATCCGCCGTCATCCGGTCCATCTCCGCGACGGTGACCGTGCGGTCCTTGGCCTCCAGCCCCCGCTCAATCAGCCTGCGGGCGCCGGCGCCGATCATGTTGCGGGCCGACTGCATCGGCACGGGCGGCAGCCCTTCGCGGTCGAGCACGTAGTTCAGCGCGGTGATCAGATCGGGCGCCGTATCCACTAGCGTGCCGTCGAGATCGAAGACGATGGTGTGAGGGGAGGCCATGTCGAAAGCGCTACCGGCCCGGCCGTACCGGCGCAAGGGCGGGGCCATAAGATCAGTTAATAGGCCTGTCCCCCAGACCTGTTCTCCGGGGAAAAACGAGGCTACATAGGCCGCCGAAAGCGGCCTATATCGACGGCACCTTCGTGAATTCAAAGGCGGGCGCAAACGTGAACATGGACCAGTTGAAGCGGCAGGCTGCGGCGCGCGCGCTCGAGGAGGTGCGTGACGGCATGCAGCTCGGGCTCGGCACAGGCTCGACCGCCAAGCATTTCGTTGAGCTGCTCGGCGAGCGCGTGCGCGCCGGGCTCAAGGTGATCGGCGTGCCGACTTCCGAAGCGACCCGCGCCGACGCGGAGCGCTGCGGCGTGCCGCTGACAACGCTGGACGAGATCGACCATCTTGACATCACCGTGGACGGTGCCGACGAGATCGATCCGGCGCTCAACCTCATGAAGGGCGGGGGCGGCGCGCTGCTGCGCGAGAAGATCGTGGCGGCCGCCTCGGATCGCATGATCGTGATTGCCGACGACACCAAATGGGTGCCGACGCTCGGCCGCTTTCCGCTGCCGGTCGAAGTCATCCCGTTCGGGCTTGGCGCGACGCGCCGGGCGATCGAGAAGGCATTTGCGGAATGTGGCGTTTCCGGGCAAATGGCGGTCCGCAAGGCCAGGGATGGCCACGTTTTCGTCACCGATGGCGGCCACTGGATCGTCGATGCCCAGCTCGGACGGATTGAGGATCCCCCCAGCCTCGCCAAGGCGTTGAGCGCGATCCCCGGCGTGGTCGAGCATGGGTTGTTCATCGGCTTGGCCAGCTCGGCTGTTCTGGCGGGTGGCGAGGGAATCCGCGTGATTGAACGGCGAAAGCCGAAAGGAGACTAGGAATGAAAAGCGTTTTGAAATTCTTGCCGGCCGCCGCCCTCGCGGTAGGGTTGTTCATTTCGGCCGCTCCGGCCATCGCGCAGCAGGGGACTCCGCCGAAATCGTCTCCGGCCGCCATCGCTGCGGCCAAGGAGATCCTGGCGTTGAAGAACGCCAGCGCAATGTACGCCAATGCCGTGCCGGGCATGGTCGAGAAGACCAAGGGCGCGCTGATCCAACAGAACCTCAACTACCAGAAAGATCTCAACGAGGTCGCGCCGATCGTGGCCCAACAGCTCGCCGGCCGCCAGGCCGAGATCGGCGAGGGCATGGCGCAGGTCTATGCCAGCGAATTCACCGAGCAGGAGCTCAAGGATCTGGTCGTCTTTTACAAGTCGCCGCTCGGCCAGAAGCTGATCACGGCTGAACCCAAGGCTATCGGACTGAGCATGGCCTTCATGAATTCCTGGGCCCAGAACTTCACCGAGACCGTGATGGGTGCCTTCCGCGCCGAGATGCGCAAGCGTGGCAAGGACATCTGACAGACACTATCTGATCAGAAATCCCTAAAGCGCGTCATCGCGCTTTAGGTTGTTATTTGAGCATGATCTCCGCGCAAACGCGTTCCGCGTTTGTCGCGAGGGAAAACCGCCGCAGACTTTGCGCTACCGGATCATGCTGTAGAGGTCGGAGTGGACAATGGCTGAATTCGACGTCGACCTCTTCGTCATCGGTGGTGGTTCGGGCGGCGTGCGTGCCGCCCGCATCGCGGCCGGTTACGGCGCGCGCGTGATGATCGCGGAAGAGTACCGTATGGGCGGGACTTGCGTGATCCGCGGCTGCGTGCCGAAGAAGCTGTTCGTGATCGGCTCGCATTTTCGTCACGAGCTCGAGGACGCCGCGGGGTTCGGCTGGACCGTTCCGCCCGTCACCTTCGACTGGCCGACGCTGATCGCCAACAAGGACAAGGAGATCGCGCGGCTGGAGGCTGCCTACACGACGAACGTCGAGAAGTCAGGCGCGCAGATTGTCAAGAGCCGCGCGGTGATCGAGGACAGGCACACTGTCCGCCTGCTCGAGAACGACAGGAAGGTCAGGGCCAAATACATTCTCATCGCCACCGGCGGCGCGCCCAACCACGGCGCTGCCATCCCCGGCATCGAGCACGTTATCTCCTCCAACGAGGCGTTCCACCTGAAGCATCTGCCGAAGCGTATCGTGATCCAGGGCGGCGGCTACATCGCGCTGGAATTCGCGGGCATCTTCGCCGGCTTCGGCTCCGACGTCACCGTGATCTATCGCGGCGACAACATCCTGCGCGGTTTCGACGAGGATGTTCGGATCCATGTCCGCGCCGAGATGGAGAAGCAGGGCATCACCATCCTCACCGGCTGCACGGTGACGAAGGTCGATCGCCACGGCGAGGAATTCACCGCGCACCTGTCGAACGGGTCGAGCATCGCTTCCGACCAGGTGATGTTCGCGATCGGCCGCCATCCCGCCGTCGCCAATCTCGGCCTTGAGAAGGCCGGCGTCGCCCTCAATCCGAAGAACGGCGGCATCGCGGTGGATGGTTTCTCCAGGAGCTCGGTCGACAGCATCTACGCGATCGGCGACGTCACCCATCGCTTCAACCTGACGCCGGTCGCAATCCGCGAGGGCCATGCCTTCGCCGACACCGTGTTCGGCAAGCGCGAGGTGAAGGTCGATCACGCCAACATCCCGACCGCCGTGTTCTCGCAGCCGGAGGTCGGCACCGTCGGCCTCACCGAGACCGAGGCGCGCGCGCAATTCAGCCACGTCGACATCTACAAGGCGACGTTCCGCCCGATCAAGGCGACGATGTCTGGCCGCGACACCCGCGTGCTAATGAAGCTCGTCGTCGACGGTGCCTCAGACCGTGTGCTCGGCTGCCACATCGTCGGCGATGCCGCCGCCGAGATCATCCAGGCGGTCGCGATCGCGGTGAAGATGAGGGCGACCAAGGCCGATTTCGATGCGACGATTGCGCTGCATCCGACCGCGGCCGAAGAGCTCGTCACCATGCGCACACCGACCGCACGCCATGTGCGGCAGGCGGCGGAGTAGGGCCAGCGCTTACGCGTACAAGAGTTGCGTAGAGCGTCCGAAGCTCAGTCAAACGACTGAAACGCGGCCCGTTCCGGCTTGCCCGTTGGGCTGTCCGCCCACTTTGCCATTTCCATCGTCCGCGCGTCAACGCCTTCGCACCAGAAGCAGCTGGGCTGTGTCGCCCCCTTTTTGGACAGGATGGGGACCATGCCGTGGCCGCAGCCGGCGCAATAGGTGACGTGATTCATGCGTTCCTCCAGGGCACACCAAACTCAGGGACGACGTTATCGTTCCCAAAGCTTGCGCGGGCGCTATGACGCAGCCGGATCGGCGCCTCCGATCGGAGCGCGGTCCCTGATGTCGTCGATGTAGCAGTCCATCGTGACATGGCTGCGATATCGTCACCGCTTTCGCGATAGGCGCGAAGCTGGAATTCGGCCGAGCTGCCGTGTTCCGCGATGGTGCGGCAGTGCTCGACCTCTGGTTCCAGCTGCCGAGCCCAAACAGCATATGCGGAGTGGGGTTGTCTTAATCCATTCGCTGTGTAGAACAGCATCCGGGTGCGCGCTGCACGTGGCAGCGCCAGGTCAAGCGATGGTCGGGCCGCCACGCGGAAAGCGTGCGCCCATGAACGATCAGCTGCCGGGCAGGGACCTGTCCAAATCCCCGTTTTTTGTCGAGCGAGCGCTCACCACGCTGCAGCATTTCCTGCATGTCGAGGCCATCAGCGGTGTCGTGTTGCTGGTGGCCGCGGCCGCTGCCTTGCTATGGGCCAACTCGCCCTTTGCTCACGCGTATCACCACCTCTGGAACTTGCCGATTTCGCTTCGCCTCGGCGAGTTTGTCTTCGTCAGATCGCTGCACTTCTGGATCAACGACGCCTGATGACGGTGTTCTTCCTCGTCGTCGGCATGGAGATCCGCCGCGAGATTCACGAGGGTGCGCTCAGTAAATTCGATCAGGCGATTCTGCCGGTGCTTGCCGCCTTGGGCGGTGTCGTTGTTCCTGCGCTGATCTACCTGAGCTTCAACAACGTTGCCGCGCGCGGCCAGGGCTGGGCAATACCTACTGCAACCGACATCGCGTTCGCCGTCGGTGTGCTCGCGCTGCTGGGGCGATCGATCCCCGCCAACGTCCGGGTATTTCTGCTGGCGCTTGCCATCATTGACGACATCGTCGCAGTGGTCATCATCGCGCTGTTCTACACCAGCGGGCTGGATCTCAACGGCTTTGCCGTCGCATCGCTCGGCGTTCTGATCGCGTTTGGCTTTCAGTGGCTCGGCCTGGCCTCCGCGTTCGCCTACATCCTGCCGGCGTTCATCGTCTGGACGGGCCTTCTCATCGCCGGTGTGCATCCGACGCTTGCAGGCGTCGTGCTTGGCCTGATGACACCGGTGCGGTCGGCCAATCCTGGGATTGTGCCGCCCGTCGTCCGCGTTCAGACGGCGCTGCATCCCTGGGTCGCCTACGGGATCATGCCGCTGTTCGCGCTGGCGAATGCCGGTGTCAATTTCACCGGCACGGAACTGACTGGCGGCGCGCAGCTCGTGACGCTCGGCGTCGCACTCGCGCTGTGCGCGGGAAAGCCAATCGGGGTGATCGGCGCGACGTGGCTTGCGGTGCGCACAGGTTGGTGCCGATTGGCGCCAGGCGTTTCGTGGGGCGGGGTCTGTCTCGTCGGGCTCCTGGCCGGCATCGGCTTCACCATGTCGATCTTCATCGCCATGCTCGCGTTCACGGACGACAAGCTGCTGAACGCGGCGAAGTTCGGCGTGCTACTCGGCTCGCTGATCTCCGTGACGCTCGGCCTCG
The DNA here is from genome assembly GCF_001908205.1 of Bradyrhizobium sp. NAS80.1. GTDB lineage: Bacteria > Pseudomonadota > Alphaproteobacteria > Rhizobiales > Xanthobacteraceae > Bradyrhizobium. The sequence goes on along the minus strand of NZ_LGHL01000068.1, from coordinate 46,372 downwards.
GATGGGGAGCAGAATACGCCGAGCGCCGGCGCAAGGAGACCGAAGCCTGACGCTGTGTCCCGTCAGCGCGCGCGAGCGCGTCACACTGGAAGCGGGATCAAGGGCGCAACCTCGCGATCATGCGCGTTGTCGCTTGCCGCAAGCCCTTGTGCGACGCCGACGCGGTCGGCTTCGGGACGGTTCTGGCTCATCTTGCGCTTGCCCTCGAACCGCACGACGGGAATGCGCACGCCTACGATCCCGCGCAGTTGCGCGGCGATGAAATCGGCGGGGGCGTCACTGACGGCCCAGGGTTTCGCGCGCGCACCTTCGTGCCTGTTCGTGAGCCGCGTCACCGCTTCGAGCAAGCGCTCCGGTTCCTGGAAGAACTCCACCGGGCCGTAGGCATGGACCGCGATGTAGTTCCAGGTCGGCACGACCTTTTCGGTCTCCTGCTTGGTCGCGTACCAGGACGGCGTCACATAGGCGTCGGGACCGCTGAAGATCGCCAGCGCATTTCCGATCGGGGGCAGCTGCCATTGCGGATTGGCCTTGGCCATATGCCCGTACAGCACGCCATGCTCGCCTTCGCTCTCGTCGAGGAAGAGGGGGAGTGGGGTGGCGACCGGCCCCTCGGCGGTGGCCGTCACGAGGCTGGCGAGGCGGGCGCCGCGAATGGTCGCCCGGATGCTCTCGATGTCGTCGTCCCTAAAGGCGGGAGGGATGTACATGGCCTGTCTCCGGTGTTGGTCCGGAGATAGCCTGAATCTGGTCTGTGAGAAACGGCCAGTTTTCGATGTTTTCGTCAGTCCAGTTCGTCGATGGCCTGCGCCAGAAGCTTGCAGCCGCGCTCGATCTGGGCGATCTCCAGCGCCGAATAGCCCATGACGAGGCCGACGGTCATCCGCGTTCGTCTGTTGCCTGTCGAGCGGCTGTCGAACAGGGCCGAGACGGGATAGATGCCAACGCTCTTTGCGCGGGCCGCCTTGATCAGGGCATCCTCGCGCTTCTGCGGCAGATCATCGAACCAGGCCACCACGTGCAAGCCGGCGGCCGCGCCGTCGATCCTGACGCGATCTCCGAACCGGCGGCGCAGCGCACCGAGCAGCGCCTGCTGGCGTTCGGCGTTGCGCCGGCGCACGCGCCTGACATGGCTCTCATAAGCGCCGCTCTCCAGCATCGCGGCGAGGGCGTCCTGTTCGATGAGCGGGGTGTGCCGGTCCATGATCTGCTTGGCAGCGGCGAACAGCTCGCGCAGCCCGGCGGGCACGACCAGGTAGCCGATCCGCAAGGTCGGGGAGAGCGTCTTGGAGATGGTCCCGAGATAGATCACGTTGTCGCTGCTCTCCAGCGCATGCAGCGGCGGGATCGGCTTGGTGTCGTAACGGTACTCGCTGTCGTAATCGTCTTCGATCACGTAGGCGTCGTTCTTCCTGGCCCAGGCGAGCAATTGGTGCCGGCGCCCGATCGGCATGACCCCGCCGAGCGGATATTGATGGGACGGCGTCACATAGGCGAGACGGGCTTCGACGCCATCGAGCCGCTCGGTCTGAAGACCTTCCGCGTCGACCGGGATCGGCATCGCCTCGGCGCCCGCCGCCGCAAAAGTGTGCCGCGCCATCTGGTAGCCGGGATCCTCCATCACGAAGCGGTCGCCGGCGTCGAGCAGCAGGCGCGCGCAGATGTCGAGGCCTTGCTGCGAGCCGTTCACCACGACGATCTGGTCGACGTCGCAGCGTATGCTGCGCGATCGCCACAGGTAGCCCTGAAGTGCCGTGCGCAGCCGCAGCGCGCCGCAGGGATCGTCATAGGCGAGCCGCTCGGGCCTGCGCGTCATCGCAGCAGTCGTCGCCTTCTTCCACGCCAGCACCGGGAAGTCCGACGGCGAGAGCTCGCCATAGCGGAAGTTCGCAACGAGCCCGCGCGGCGGCTCGGTCCAGCGGGGCGGGTCCTGCCGCAGCCGCTCGCCGAATGCCGAGAGCTGCACCTTGCGCGCCGACGGCCGGGATGCGCTACGCGTGCGTCCCCGTTCGACGACGGCGCGGGCCACGCGGGGTCGGGCGCCATGGCGGGTCTCGATGAAGCCTTCAGCGGCGAGCTGTTCGTAAGCGACAGTGACAGTGGAGCGCGCTACGCCCATCTCGCCGGCCAGCGCGCGCGAGGACGGCAGCAGCCCGTCCGTGCCGTAGACACGCGCCATGATCTGATCTCTCAGCGCCTCGTAGATCTGCCGCGCGCCCATGCGGCCGGCGCGGCGCTCCGAGCGTGTTTTCATCCGGGTCGTCCACCGTTCGAGCAGGAACGTTCTCTCATGCTCGTGATCAGTACGCAGTGAGGGCCACGTTGTATATCTTCATTCCGGGGGCACCGGCTTCAATCCGGTCCGGCTGCCCGACATGAGAGAAGCCAAGATCCGAGATCGCGATGGACGATCAGGCGAAGCTTGCGGCGCTCCAGCGCCATTGGGACGCTTCGGACGCGAACGATTTCGAGGCCGAGCATGACATCTATCGCGAGGATGCGGTGCTCGACTATCCGCAGTCGGGCGAGCGCATCCACGGCCGCAGGAACATTCAGGAGAGCCGCTTCGTGCAGCCGAACCGGAAGCGCTTCACGGTTCGGCGGATCGTCGGCGGCGGCGACCTCTGGGTGAGTGAGTTCGTCCTGACCTACGACGGGGTCCCGTCCTACGTGGTGAGCATCATGGAATTCCGTGACGGACTGGTGACACACGAAACGCAATATTTCGGCGATCGGTTCGATCCGGCTCCGTCACGTGCGCATCTTGTCGAGCGGGTGGGATAGGACGCGCGCTCGGCTCCGTCATTGCGAGCGCAGCGACAAGATACTGTCTCGTGCCCCGGACGCAGCGCAGCGCGTCTTAGCGATGCGCCGCAGAGCCGGGGCCCATGCGACGGCCAAGAATGTGCGGCATTCTGGGTCCCGGCTCTGCGCCGCAGCGTTGCACGCTGCAGCGCGTCCGGGACACGAGAGCACACGTGGAACCCGATGCGGCGGCTGGTCGCAGGCTTGTCGCCTTGATTCCGACAGACCGCGCTTTATTTCTGGAGAGAACAACAATCCGGGCCCCTCTGGCGAGGCCGTCGGCAATGCCGGCAAACCTCGCGATGTCGGATGACCTGTCCCGCGCGAATGCGATGGATCAGCCGATTGTCGGGCCCTCTTAGTTCCCTCCGACTCAATCGTCCCCATCGCAGCTCCGCGCGGCCATTTCGCAAGATTGAGGAGCAACGATGTCTGACGCCAAATATTCAAATCCGATCGACCTCGAGATCACCGAACCGTTCAGCCTCAATGAGCAAGCTGCGGTCGCGCTCGTCATTGCCGGCGCACTCGTCGCCGTCGCTGACCGGCGAGTCTCGCCGGTCGAGCGCGACGAGGTGATCCGTTTCATCAGGGATCGCGGATGGGCGCCGCACATCGGCGACAACAGGCTGTTTGCGATGTTCGACGAACTGGCCGAGCGGCTCGAGGAGCCGGACTTTGCCAACGTGGTGATCGATACGCTGCGGCCGGTCTCGGATCTGCCGCTCTCAGCGCATCTGATCGAGCTGTCGGAGCGCGTTGCGGCCGCGGACGAAGACATTCATCCGCATGAAGTGCAGGCGATCAAGCTGTTGCGCCTGCTGACGCTGGTGTTGCCGCGCGCAAAGCAGGTCGGGCCGAGTGCGACAAGCGCCGCCTCAAAGGAGTGCGCGTGAGCTCAGCTTCGGACGAGCGCACAACGGCGACCGGGGACGCCGCCAGCCAGATGGCCGGCGGCGACCCGCGCCTCGACAAGCTGGTCCATCGCCTGCCGCCGCGCATGGAGGGCACCGTCTCCTATCTGCTCAAGCCGTCAAGCCGCTGGGTGAGGATCCCCTCGGGCGCGCTGCTCGTCGTCGGCGGCGTGTTCTCCTTCCTGCCGGTGCTCGGCGTCTGGATGCTGCCGCTCGGTCTGGCATTGCTCGCAGAAGACGTGCCCGCGCTGCGCTCCTCGCGCTCGAAGGTCCTGGATTGGGTCGAGCGGAAGAAGCCGCAATGGCTCGATCCGTCCGCAGCCAAAAATGATCAATCATGACTGAATTCATCACCGCCGACGCGCTGTCCGCGCTGCTCCAGGTCGTCCTGATCGACCTTGTGCTCGCCGGCGACAACGCCGTCGTCATCGGCCTTGCCGCCGCCGGCCTGCCGGCCGAGCAGCGCCGGCGTGCCATCGTCGTCGGCATCGTCGCGGCCACCGCGCTGCGCATCGTCTTTGCCGGCGTCGCGACCCAGCTCCTGCAAGTCATCGGCCTGTTGCTCGCCGGCGGCGTGCTGCTGCTCTGGGTGTGCTGGAAGATGTGGCGCGAGCTGCGTGAGCAGGCCGCGCACTCCAGCCAGCTTGCGTTCAGCCATGGCGGCGGCGGAAATGCTGCTCCCGCGCCGCGCAAGACCTTTGGCCAGGCCGCGGCGCAGATCGTCGCCGCTGACGTCTCGATGTCGCTCGACAACGTGCTCGCGGTCGCGGGTGCCGCGCGCGAGCATCCCTACGTCCTTGCCTTCGGCCTCTTGCTGTCGGTCGCCCTGATGGGCGTTGCCGCGGACCTGCTCGGTCGCGTGCTGCAGAAGCAGCGCTGGATCGCCTATGTCGGCCTTGCCATCATCGTTTACGTCGCCTTCGAGATGATCTATCGCGGCTCGCTCGAGCTCGCGCCTGTGATCGCGAGTCTCTGAGGCGGCAATTCTTGTCTGCAATCCGGAGTGACTAATGTCGATTGAACTCAAAGCACCTTTGGCGCGGCCTGCGTCGCAGCCGCCGATCGGCCTGTTTCCACGCCTGATCTTCGGCTCGCGCTGGCTGCAATTGCCTCTCTATATCGGCCTCATCGTCGCGCAGGCCATCTATGTGCTGCTGTTCCTGAAAGAACTCTGGCATCTCACCGCGCACTGGTTCGACGTTAACGAGCAGCAGCTCATGCTGACCGTTCTCGGGCTGATCGACGTCGTCATGATCTCGAACCTGCTCGTCATGGTGATCGTCGGCGGCTACGAGACCTTCGTGTCCCGCCTGAACCTGCGCGGCCATCCGGACGAGCCGGAATGGCTGAGCCACGTCAACGCCAGCGTGCTCAAGATCAAGCTCGCCATGGCGATCGTCGGCATCTCCTCGATCTCTCTGCTCAGGACCTTCATCGAGGCGGGCAATCTCGGCACGACGCGGAGCAATTTCACCGAGACCGGCGTGATGTGGCAGGTGCTAATCCACCTGACCTTCATCATTTCCGCAATCGGCATCGCCTGGGTCGACCGCCTTGCCGACAACGCGCACCGCAAGGAGGCCGGTCACGGCCACGGTCACGGCTGAGGGCGAGGGGCGCAATCGCGATCCTACACGGTAGGCAAAACGACCAGCTCGGGCCAAGCCTCGTTATGCACGATCCTGCCAATCCGACTGTCAGGATTTACGCGAACGGGAGATGTCGCTCCTGAGCGCTTCCAGCTCCTTGCGCACGGCGCGCGCGGCATCGCGCTCGATCTTGCGATAGCGTGCAACCAGTCCCTCACCGAATGGGGTCAGCATCGCGCCTCCGCCGTTCTTGCCGCCGGCCTGGGGCTCGACCGCGGCATGGCCGCAAATGCGGTTGATCTCGTCGACGAGATCCCAGGCGCGCTTGTAGGACATGTCCATGGCGCGGCCTGCCGCGGAGATCGAGCCGTGCTCGCGGATCTGCTCCAAAAGCTCGATCTTGCCCGGCCCGATCCGATCCTCGCTGTCGAGGTCGATACGAACGCTCAGCTGGGGAAGCGATTTGGCGTTCGCACGCGACATGATGCGGTCTCTTGACGGTCTCTTGATAGTCTCTTGGCCGATTGCGCCAAAGATTGCCACTCTTGCCCGCCGCGGACAAGGTGACGGTGTAGCACTGCGAGCCCTCGGTACCGCCCTCGCGTGGGTTCTCTTTCAAGATCGATAGAATTGTCTGCAATCCGCTCAGCGGCGGCAAACCCTGCGGACAAGAACCGCGCGGCCTTAAACCTCGGCTTTGGAACCGGCGTGCATCCTTCCCGGCAACAGGGTTGGGCATCAGCATGTCAGTTCTCAAGGAGATCGTCGCTGCGATGGCGGGAGTCTACGCGCTCCTGTTCGTCTGCGACGCATTGTTCGGGGTCGGTGAGGCGCGCTTCGACGACGCCTACTACCGCGCCAGCTTCTACGCGCCACGGCCGAAGGAATTCCGCTTTGCCGGCGATACGCCGCCGGCGGTCCGCGTCAGCGACGCCTTTGCGCAATTCGCGCCGAGCGAAGCCAAGCCGAACAAGCGCTATTCGTCGCTGACGACGATCATCCGCTAACTCAGGCGGCCGAGGATCAGATTCGGCGCTCGGCGAAAACGGTCTTGTGAAGATCGCTCCCTTCGGGCGGTGGTAAGAGCGGGTTCATGATCCTCTTTCTGCTTGCCTATCTCGGTGGCGTGCTGACCATCGTGAGCCCGTGCATCCTGCCGGTCATTCCCTTCGTGCTGGCCCGCGCCGATAGACCGTTCCTCAGGAACGGGCTGCCGATGCTGATCGGCATGTCGCTGGCATTCGCCGTCGTCGCCACGCTTGCCTCCGTGGCTGGCGGCTGGGTGGTCTCGGCCAATCAATACGGGCGTGCCGCCGCATTGGTCCTGCTGGCTGTGTTCGGCCTGACGCTGGTGTTTCCCGGACTCGCCGATCGCCTGATGCGGCCGCTCGTGGCGGTCGGTGCGCGCTTGTCGCAATCGGCGGACCAGCCGGGCAAGGACAGCCTTGTAGCGCCCTTCGTGCTCGGAATTGCGACCGGCCTTCTCTGGGCGCCCTGCGCCGGCCCGGTGCTCGGCCTGATCCTGACGGGCGCCGCGCTCCAGGGCGCAAATGCCGGGACGGCACTGTTGCTGCTGGTTTACGCGGCCGGCGCCGCCACGTCGCTGGCGCTGGCACTCGTGGTCGGCGGCCGCGTCTTCGCCGCGATGAAGCGCTCGATCGGGGCTGGCGAATGGATCAGGCGCGGGGTCGGCGTTGCTGTGCTTGCGGCCGTCGTAGCCATATCGCTCGGCCTGGATACCGGCTTCCTCACCAACCTTTCGGTCGGCAGCACGACGTCGCTGGAGCAGGCGCTGCTCGACAGGCTGCATCCGAACGCCAAGACGGCGATGACCGGGCCGTCGATGCAGGCCAAGCCGGCCGGCGAGTCCGCATCTGACCTGATGGTCGAGGATCTCAATCCCTCGCTCGCCGGCGCGCAGCAGTGGCTGAACTCGCCGCCGCTCACCTTTGAGGAGCTGAAGGGCAAGGTCGTCCTCGTCGATTTCTGGACCTATTCCTGCATCAACTGCCTGCGCTCGATTCCGTACGTCCGCGCCTGGGCGGAGAAATATCGCGACCGTGGTCTCGTGGTGATCGGCGTGCACGCGCCCGAATTCGCCTTCGAGCGCAATGTCGACAACGTCAAGAATGCCGTTGCATCCCTGAAGATCGACTATCCCGTCGCGATCGACAACGACTACAAGATCTGGCGCTCATTCGAGAACCAGTACTGGCCCGCACACTACTTCATCGATGCCAACGGCAAGGTCCGTCACCATCATTTCGGTGAGGGCGAGTATGCAGAGTCCGAGCGCGTCATCCAGACGCTGCTGAGCGAGGCCGGCAACAAGAACGTTCCGTCAGACATCGTTGCCGTCAAGGCGACGGGCGCGGAGGCCGCCTCCGACAGCGCTGAGGTCCAATCGCACGAGACTTATGTCGGGTATGACCGCAGCGAGAATTTCGTCTCGCCCGGCGGCGTGGTGAAGGACGAGGGCCACGTCTACGCGGCGGGTGAGCCGCAGCTTAACGACTGGTCGCTGACGGGCAATTGGACGGTCGGGCCGGAGCGCGCGCAACTGAACGAGCCGGGCGGCAGCATCATCTACCGCTTTCACGCCCGCGACCTGCATCTCGTGCTCGGTCCCGCCAGCGAAGGGGCCAGCATCCGCTTCCGCATCACCATCGACGGCAAGCCGCCCGGCGCAGCGCATGGCTTGGATGCTGACGCCGACGGCAATGGCGTTGTCACGACGCAGCGGCTCTACCAGCTCGTCCGTAACCCGGACGCCGTGACCGACCACACTTTCGAGATCCGCTTCCTCGATCCCGGCGTCCAGGCCTACGCCTTCACGTTCGGCTGAGCGTTGAGGCTCACTCTCCCTGGATCCATTCCGCCACGCCGCGCCACAGCGTGTCGCGGTGCTCGGGGCGGAAGAAACCGAAATGGCCGATCGCCTTGGCGCCGACGTCGGATGGCTTCACCGTCAGCACCTCCGGCTTGATCGCGGTGAAGCCGCTCGTGAGCAGTTCGACCGCCGGCCGCGTCGCCCACGGATCGTCCGAGAAACACAACGCGCGCAGCTCTCCCTTGAACTTGGCAAAGTTCTCAAGCGCCGGCAGTTTTGAATCGAAGAGATAGCGGGGGCTGGAGACCCACTCGGCCCACTGCAGGAACACGCCCTTGGGGAGGTCCTCGCCGATGCCGACCCAGCCCGGTGCGTAGCCGAGCATGTGGACCAGGGGTACGCCGACGAAATTCATGAAGGCGAAGACGCGGTATTTCTCGGGTGAGCTCATCAGCCGCCAGGTCGCGGCCTGCGAGGCGAGGAATACGGCGCGCGAAATCTCGGTGTTGTTCTCGATCAGCCCCAGCGCCTGGCCGCCGAAGGAGTGGCCGACATAGCAAGGGGCAGGGTGTTGTAGCGCTCGCGCATCCAGCGCACCGCGGCGGTGACGTCGAGCGCGGCCCAATCCGACATCGAGGCTGTGAAGCCGACCAGCGATTTCGGCTGGTTGTTGCCGACCGGCGCCGGCTGCCGGGAGTCGCCGATGCCGCGATAGTCGTAGGTCAGGACCGCGCAGCCGCGATGGGCGAGATAGGAGGCAAAGCCACGATAGATCTTGCGCGGGACGGCGGTCGCCGAATTGATCAGGATGGCGCGGCGCTTGGCGCCGCGCGGCAGGAACAGGGTGCCGGTCAGCCTATACCCGTCGGTTGCCGGGAAGCTGATCTCGTCGATGAAAACGTCGTCCTGTGCCGCGTCCATGGGCGGAGGGTGTCTTGCCGGTTTCTTCGCGGTTCCCAGCAAATGCGAATTCGGCTTTCGCCGCAAGGGTTTGCAGTGCGAAATGGATTTACAACTGGCGGCCGGGGACTAGCCTGTGTATAAGGCGGCCCTCGCAACCCACAGATCAGGTTGCACTTTTTGCTTCACGGAGAGATTGCGATGTCCGAGCGGTGGACGCCCGAGTCCTGGCGCAGCAAGCCGGTGCTACAGGTGCCCGATTATCCCGACGCCAAGGCCCTGGCCGACGTTGAGGCCCAGCTTGCGACCTTTCCGCCGCTCGTGTTTGCGGGCGAGGCGCGCAATCTGAAGAAGGCCTTGGGCCGCGTTGCGGCCGGCGAGGCCTTCCTGCTCCAGGGGGGCGACTGCGCCGAGAGCTTTGCCGAGCACGGCGCCAACAACATCCGCGACTTCTTCCGCGTTCTGCTGCAGATGGCGGTGGTGCTGACCTATGCCGGCGCCGTTCCCGTCGTGAAGGTCGGCCGCATCGCCGGCCAGTTCGCCAAGCCGCGGTCCTCGCCGACCGAGAAGGCCAACGGCGTCGAGCTGCCGAGCTATCGCGGCGACATCGTCAACGACATCGCCTTCACCAAGGAAGCGCGTGTGCCGGATCCGCAGCGCCAGTTGATGGCCTATCGCCAGTCGGCCGCGACGCTGAACCTGCTCCGCGCTTTTGCCACCGGCGGCTTCGCCAATCTCGGCAGCGTGCATCAGTGGATGCTCGGCTTCCTGAAGGATAGTCCGCAGTCCCGCCGCTACAAGGAGCTGGCCGACCGCATCTCGGAGGCGCTCAACTTCATGCGCGCCTGCGGCCTCGATCTCGAGAGCCATCCCGAGCTGCGCGCCACCGACTTCTACACCAGCCACGAGGCGCTGCTGCTCGGCTACGAGCAGGCCATGACCCGCGTCGATTCCACGACCGGCGACTGGTACGCGACCTCCGGCCACATGATCTGGATCGGCGACCGCACCCGCCAGCTCGATCACGGCCATGTCGAGTATTTCCGCGGCATCAAGAATCCGATCGGACTCAAGTGTGGCCCGTCGCTCAAGCCCGACGAGCTGTTGAAGCTGATCGACGTGCTCAATCCGGACAACGAGCCCGGCCGCCTGACGCTGATCAGCCGTTTCGGCTCCGACAAGGTCGGCGAGCACCTGCCGAACCTGATCCGCGCCGTGAAGCGCGAGGGCAGGGTTGTGGTCTGGTCCTGCGATCCCATGCACGGCAACACCATCACCTCCACGTCAGGCTACAAGACGCGGCCGTTCGACCGCATCCTGTCCGAGGTGAAGTCGTTCTTCGCGATCCACGCGGCAGAAGGAACTCACCCTGGCGGCGTGCATCTGGAAATGACCGGCAAGGACGTCACCGAATGCCTCGGCGGCGCCCGCGCGATCACGGACGAGGATCTCAACGACCGCTACCATACGGTCTGCGATCCCCGTCTCAATGCCGAGCAATCGATCGACATGGCTTTCCTGGTCGCGGAGCTCCTCAAGCAGGAACGCGTCGGCAAGACCAAGCCGATGCCGTTCGCCGCGGGGCTCTAGGACCTTGCTGCGGATCTGGAAGGCCACGATCAACTCCCGTAACGGTCTGGCCTTTGCGTTCCGCTCGGAGCAGGCCGTCCGCGAGGAGATCTTTGCGCTCCTGCTGTCGCTGCCGCTGGCGTGGTTCATCGCCGCGACCGCGATGCGCGCGGTCGAAATGGTGTGTGCCGTAGCGTTCGTGCTGGTGGTCGAGCTGCTCAACACTGCGATCGAGAAGCTCGCCGACCGCCTCACCATGGACCACGACAAGCAGATCGGCCGAGTCAAGGACATGGGCTCGGCCGCGGTCGGCATTGCGCTGCTGATGTCCGGTGCGTTCTGGATCTTTGCCCTCGTCGAGCGATTGGGGTTCCTCTAAAGCGCGCATCGCGCTTTAGGTTGTTGTTTGAGCATGATCTTTCGGAAAACCGCTCCACACTTTTCCGGATCATGCTCTAGCCGAATGATCGGAGCGCGGCAGCCATGACCCAACGTCTCAACGAATTTGCGGTCACGCTAGCCCAGCTCAATCCGACCGTGGGCGACATCGAGGGCAATGCCGCAAAGGCGCGTGCCGCGCGCGCGCAGGCCGTTGCCGACGGCGCCGATCTCGTGCTGTTTCCGGAATTGTTCATCGCCGGCTATCCGCCGGAAGACCTGGTGCAGAAGCCGGCCTTCCAGGCCGCCTGCCGCGCCGCGATCGAAGGCCTTGCGCGCGAGACCGCCGATGGCGGCCCGGCCATGCTGGTCGGCACACCCTGGGTCGAGGACGGCAGGCTCTATAATGCCTGTGCGCTGCTCGACGGCGGCCGGATCGCAGCGCTGCGTTTCAAGTGCAATCTGCCGAACTACGGCGTCTTCGACGAGAAGCGGCTGTTTGCGCGCGGCCCTGCCGCGGGACCCGTGACCGTGCGCGGCGTGCGCATCGGCGTGCCGATTTGCGAGGACATCTGGCTCGAGGAGTCCGAGGACTACGAGAATGTGGTCGAGACGCTGGCCGAGACCGGCGCGGAGATCATTTTGGTGCCGAACGGCTCGCCTTATGCCCGCGACAAGAGCGACGTGCGCCTGTCGGTGGCGGTGGCGCGCGTGACAGAGAGCGGCCTGCCGCTGGTCTATCTCAACCAGGTCTGCGGCCAGGACGAGCTGGTATTCGACGGCGCCTCCTTCGCGCTTAACGGCGATCTCTCGCTCGCGGCGCAATTGCCGGCATTCGAGGAGAGCATCACCACGCTGCGCTTCGTCAGGAACGGCGAGGATTGGCGCTGCACGGGGCCGATTGCAGAGCAGCCGGAGGGCGATCAGGCCGATTACGCGGCGTGCGTGCTTGGCTTGCGCGACTACGTCGCCAAGAACGGTTTTCCCGGCGTGCTGCTGGGCATTTCCGGCGGCATCGATTCCGCGCTGTGCGCGGCGATCGCGGTCGATGCGCTCGGCGCCGACCAGGTGCATGGCGTGATGCTGCCTTATCGCTACACTGCGGCGAGCTCGATCGCCGACGCCGGCGAGCTCGCCGGCCATCTCGGCATCCGCTACGAGGTTTTGCCGATTGCGGAAGCCGTGAATGGCTTCGAGACCATCCTCTCAGGCATCTTCAAGAATCTGCCGCCAGACATCACCGAGGAGAATCTCCAGGCCCGCACCCGCGGCACGTTGTTGATGGCGATCTCCAACAAGACCGGGCTGATGGTGGTCACCACCGGCAACAAGTCGGAAATGTCGGTGGGTTACGCCACGCTCTACGGCGACATGAACGGCGGCTTCAATCCGATCAAGGACATCTACAAGACGCAAGTGTTTGGGCTGGCGGCGTTGCGCAACACCTGGAAGCCGGACGGTGCGCTCGGGCCGGCGGGGGAGGTGATTCCGCCTGATATCATCGCGCGTCCGCCGACTGCGGAATTGCGCGAGAACCAGACCGACCAGGACTCGCTGCCGCCCTATGACGTGCTCGATGCCATCCTGGAGCGCCTGGTCGAGCGCGAAGAGCCGCTGGACCAGATCATCGCCGCCGGCTTTGATCGCGAGACGGTCGCCCGCATCGACCATCTCCTGAACATCGCCGAATACAAGCGCCGCCAGGCCGCACCCGGCGTGAAGGTGACGCGCAAGAATTTTGGCCGCGACCGCCGCTATCCCATCACCAACCGTTTTCGCGATAATGGCGCGCCGCTGTCGGTGCCCGACGAGACGCTGATCTCGCGCGGCAGCCGCGCCTCGATCGATGCGTTTGAGGGATAGCACGAGAGACGGGCGGTCTTTCCACGTACTCGAGGTGCCAGCTCGCGTACTGCTACGACGGGGTTGCGAAGAACAGCTCCCGAAGGAAGTGCGTGTACTCGGATTCGAGCACCATGATCGCCACAAAGACCAATACTGCAATCGGAGGCGTCAGGATGGCATAGGCCAGGGCCAGCCGCTCCCAGGCCATGTGCATGAAGACGGCGACGATCAGGCCGGCCTTCAACACCATGAACAGCAGGATCAGCGACCACCTGAGATAGCCATGCAGGCCAAAGTAGTCGACGAGGTAGGAGCACGTGCTGAGGACAAACAACCAGCCCCAGACCACGAGGTAGAGCTTGATCGGGTGCTGTTGACCCTTGGCGTGAACGGCTCCTGTTGCGACCGCGCCATGCGCCGGAGCGTGGAGCTGGCCTTCCATGTGTACCGCCGCGTTTGTCATGCGCCGACCTCACCAAAGATAGAACAAGGCAAAGATGAACACCCACACGAGATCGACGAAGTGCCAGTACAGGCCCATGATCTCGACGATCTCGTAGTAGCCCTTGCGGCTCGTGAAGAAGCCTCGCCTCTCGACATCGAAGTCGCCGCGCAAGACCTTCCGCGCAATGGCGATCAGGAAGATCACGCCAATGGTCACGTGGGTGCCGTGGAAGCCGGTGATCATGAAGAAGCTCGCGCCAAACTGCGGCGCGCCCCACGGATTGCCCCAGGGCCGGACGCCCTCCATGATCAGCTTGGTCCATTCGAAGGCCTGCATTCCGACGAAGGTTGCGCCGAAGGCCGCGGTGACCAGCATCAAGGCTGCGGTTCTGACGCGATCGCGGCGATAGCCGAAATTGACGGCCATCGCCATCGTCCCGCTGCTGCTGATCAGGATGAAGGTCATGATGGCGATCAGGATCAGCGGGATGTGCTTGCCGGCGAAGTTGAGGGCGAAGACTTCGCTCGGATTGGGCCACGGCACGGTCGTCGACATGCGCGCCGTCATGTAGGAGAGCAGGAAGCAACTGAAGATGAAGGTGTCGCTGAGGAGAAAGATCCACATCATGGCCTTGCCCCAGGACACATTCTTGAACGCGCGCTGATCCGAAGCCCAGTCCGCAGCGATGCCGCGCCAGCCCGGAAGCCGTCCAGGACCTTCCGATGGATGTGTCAGTGCAGTCTCAGCCATCTGGTCTCGCCTCCCTAGCTTAGCAATTGGCGACAGATGTTGACGAAATCGTCGGTCCAGCCCGTGAGAAGCCCGAGCACGACAAGCCAGACCAACAGCAGGAAATGCCAGTAGATGGTGCACAATTCCACGCTCAGGCGCATATCGGCGATCTTGGAACTGCGCCATACCTTGGCTGTGGTTCTGCCCAGCGCCACCAGGCCGCCCGTCAGATGCAACCCGTGCACCGCCGTCAACAGGTAGAAGAAGGAATTGGCCGGATTGGACGCCACGAAATATCCGGCCGCGTTGAGCTGCTGCCAGGCCAGGAGCTGTCCGGCGAGGAAGATCACGGCAGATGCTCCGCCCGCGAGCAGGCCGATCATGACGCCTTCAGCATCGTGTCGGCGCGCGGCCACGGACGACCATTGCAGCGCGACGCTGCTGAGGACCAGGACGCCCGTGTTGAGCCACAGCAGCCGCGGCACGGGCAGCGCCCGCCAGTCCACCGCGTTCATGCGCATCGAGTAGGCGCTGATGAAGAGGACGAACAATGCGCTCGCGACGGCGAGGAACACGCCAAGTCCGATCTTCGCCGCCGGCCATGTCATGGCATCGCCGCCGGGGAATTGACCGACCGGACCTTCCTCCAGCCAGGGCTTGGCCGTCAGCCGCTGCTGCGACAGCCACCATCCGGCGATGAGCGCGATCACAGCCAGGAACAGGATGATGGCGCTCACGAAGCAGCTCCCTGGACGACCTGCGTCGCGCGCGGCGGCTGGTTCTGCGGAATGAAGTCCTCCCCGGCGCCGGGTACGCTGTAGTCATAGGCCCAGCGGTAGACGACCGGGAGCTCCTTGCCCCAGTTGCCGTGCCCCGGGGGCGTCTCCGGCGTCTGCCACTCCAGCGTCGTCGCCCGCCACGGATTGCCGCCCGAGGCCTCACCTTTGAACAGGCTCCAGGCAAGATTGAACAGGAACACCATTTGGCTGAAGCCGACAGTCAAGGCCACCACGGAGATGAAGGCGTTCAGTGAATGGGCCGAGGGCGGGATGAACGCCGCGTCGCCGAGTTCGAAATACCGGCGCGGAACCCCGAGCAGTCCGAGATAGTGCATGGGGAAGAAGATCAGGTAGGCGCCGAGGAAGGTGACCCAGAAGTGAAACTTGCCGAGGGCGTCGTTCAGCATCCGGCCTGTGACCTTGGGGTACCAATGATAGATCGCACCGAGCACGACCATGATCGGCGCCACGCCCATCACCATATGGAAATGCGCGACCACGAACATGGTATCCGAGAGGGGCACGTCCACGACGACGTTGCCGAGGAAGAGGCCGGTCAGCCCGCCGTTCACGAAGGTGATGATGAAGCCGAGGGCGAACAGCATCGGAACCCTGAGATGAATGTCACCGCGCCACAGGGTCAGCACCCAGTTGTAGACCTTGATCGCGGTGGGGATGGCGATGATGAGCGTCGTCGTGGCGAAGAAGTACCCGAATTGCGGGAACATACCGCTCACATACATGTGGTGCGCCCACACGAGGAAGCTGAGCGCGCCGATAGCCACGATCGCCCAGACCATCATGCGGTAACCAAAGATGTTCTTGCGCGCATGCGTGCTGATCAGGTCGGAGACGATGCCGAAGGCGGGCAGGGCGACGATGTAGACCTCGGGGTGGCCGAAGAACCAGAACAGGTGCTGGAAGAGCAGCGGGCTGCCGCCACCATATTTCGACAGCTGGCCCATCTCGACGAGCGAGGGCATGAAGAAGCTGGTTCCCAGGAGACGGTCGAGCAGCAGCATGACCGAGGCCACGAAGAGTGCAGGGAATGCCAGCAAAGCCATGACGGTCGCCGTGAAGATGCCCCACACCGTCAGGGGCAGGCGCATCAACGTCATGCCGCGGGTGCGCGCCTGGAGCACTGTGACCACGTAATTCAGCCCGCCCATGGTGAAGCCGATGATGAACAGGATCAGGGACGACATCATGAGAATGATGCCCCAATCCTGCCCGGGCGTTCCGGAGAGGATTGCTTGCGGCGGATACAGCGTCCAGCCTGCACCTGTGGGGCCGCCGGGCACGAAGAATGTCGAGGCCAGCACCAGGACCGCGAGCAGGTAGACCCAGTAGCTCAGCATGTTCACGTAAGGGAAAACCATGTCCCGGGCGCCGACCATCAGCGGGATCAGATAGTTGCCGAAGCCGCCCAGGAACAATGCGGTGAGCAGGTAGATCACCATGATCATGCCATGCATGGTGATGAACTGGAGGTACTGGTTGGCGTCGATGAAAGAGAAAGTGCCGGGGAATCCCAGTTGCAGTCGCATCAGCCATGACAGCACCAGGGCCACCAGCCCGATGGCGGAGGCTGTCAGCGCGTACTGCACGGCGATCACCTTGGCGTCCTGTGAGAAGACATACCGTGTCCACCAGCTCCTCGGATGATAGAGCTCGACCTCAGGTACTTCGGCAGGCGGGATGTCCGCGATCCTGTCATAAGGAATATCGACCATAGAAAACCTCCTCGGTCGTTTCCATCGGGGGCGACGAGTTGACCTCGCGCACCCGATCTATCCTCGCGGCGGCACCTTGCTACTTGCCACCGGCTTGATATGTCGCCTTCACGATGGCGTTTCCGGACGACAACTCTGCAAACGTCTTCTGTTGCTCCAGCCAAGCGTGATATTCGCGCTCCTCATCGACGATGACCTTGGCCCGCATTTGATAATGAGCCGCGCCACAAAGCTCCGCACAGAGAACATCAAACGTTCCGGTTCGGATCGGCTTTATCCAGAAATAGGTCACCACGCCCGGAACCATGTCCATCTTGGCCCGGAACTCGGGCACGTAGAAATCGTGCAGGACGTCAACCGAGCGGAGGAGAATCTTGACCGGCTTTCCCAATTGAAGGTGCAGTTCGCCGTTCTCGATCACGACATCGTCCTGCGCAAGTGGATCGTCGCGATTAAGGCCCATCGGATTGTCGGAACTGATGTTGCGGACGTCCGATGTGCCCAACCGCCCATCCTTGCCCGGAAGGCGGAAGCTCCATTGCCATTGCTGGCCCATGACCTCGACCTCGGTGGCATCCGCGGGCACCGTCACGAACTGGTGCCAGACCACCAGGCCCGGCGCCAGCATGGCCGCGACGCCGACGCCGGTCCCGACGCTCAGCCACCATTCGAGCTTTTTGTTTTCCGGGTTGTAGTCAGCCCGTCTTCCCTCTTTGTGGTGAAAGCGGAAGACGCAATAGGCCATGAACGCGATGACCGCGACGAAAACGAAGCCCGTGATCCAGAACGTGATGTTGATGGTGTGGTCGATATAGGCCCAGTTGGTGGCGATCGGCGTCCACCACCACGGGCTGTAGATGTGAAACAGCACCGAGCCGATCGCGACCAGCAATAGTATCAATGCGACAACCATCCTGATCCATCCTTGCCATCAAAGGCTACGGATACGAATCCAGGGCGGAGCTCACGTCTGTCGCGATGGCTGGCTTTTCTTGGTTGGCGTCTATGCCATCGCCGGCCTTTTGCCTCGCCCATTCCGGCGGTCGCGAAGTCAAGAGAACGGTCGCGACCACCAATTTCATCGGAGCTACGGGCGTCTACTTTTAAAATGATACCAGCCGAACCCCGCGTCAATAGAGCATGTAAGCGTGCTGATGTGGTGTCGGCGTTGCTGTCGCGCGGCAAGAAGCGCCTGTTGCGCGGCGGCGTCTCAGGTGACGCAACGCATAAGGATCTGTGCAGATGCACAATTCACCTAACCGTGAGTGCAACCGGGCCCGGTGCGCGCTAGGCTTGCCAGGCAGGTCGCGACGGGTTCCGTCCGGCCAGGCTCGTTTCGCTGAACCTGGGTTCCGTACTCGGCCCATCGCGCTTCTCGCTCGTGGAGCGGACACGCGTGGCTGGAAAGCGCGTGTTGTCGCCACCGCGATTTTCAGCACGGGAGGGTGCGTTCATGGCCATTCTGTACTCCCACGGGATGATAAGGCGGCACGTATTCGGCGAAGCGGTCTCTTATCCCATTCGTAAGATCGGGCTGTCCGACCTAACTGGGGCGCTACGCCTGGGGTGGGAGGATTTCCAGGCGATGCCAAGTCACGCGCTCGTCCTGTGTGTGATCTATCCCGTCCTCGGCCTCGTCCTGTTCAGGATGGTCCTCGGCTATTCCGTGCTGCCGCTCTTGTTTCCGCTGGCCGCCGGGTTTGCCTTGATCGGTCCCTTTGCCGCGATTGGTCTCTACGAACTCAGTCGCCGCCGCGAGCGCGGCGAGGAGGTCGACGCATGGGACGCGATCAAGGTGCTGCGCGCACCGTCGTTCGGCGGAATGCTCGAGCTCGGCGTGCTCCTGCTCGTCTTGTTCGGGGCCTGGATCGGTGTCGCGAACGCAATCTACGTCACGATCTTCGGTCATGCGCCGGCTGCAAGCATTCCCGACTTCGCAACGCGCGTGCTGACGACACCGGAAGGCTGGTCGCTCATCATCGTCGGTTGTGGTGTCGGTTTCCTGTTTGCGGTTGTGGCCCTGTGCATCAGCGTCGTGTCGTTTCCGTTGATGCTCGACCGGCATGCGACTGCGATCGATGCGATCCGCACGTCGCTCCGAGTGGTGGCGGAAAATCCGGTTGCGATGGCCGGGTGGGGCCTCATCGTGGCGGCGCTCCTCGCGATCGGCTCGCTACCGCTCTTCGTCGGTCTCGCTGTCGTTCTTCCGGTGCTCGGCCATGCCACCTGGCACCTCTATCGGCGGGTGGTCGAGCCGAACCCAAATCCACCGGACGAACCGCCGCCGCCGCCGCCGGGAAAGCGCTACGCAGCGGACTTTCCGGCCAATCTCTTCCCGTGGAGCCGCGAGCGCGAGCAGTAACAGCGAAGTGGCCGCGTCTGGCGGCCGCCGACATGACAGAGAGTAACGACCTACTTCTGCTGCTGCGGCAGGAAGGTCGGCCCGACCGAACGGATCGGCTTGTTCTCGGACGCGGTGGCGGTGGTTGCATCGGCCGGCGGTGTCGCGGCCGGTGCGGTAGCGGTCGTCGGGGCCGGAGCTGCGCCTTTCTTGGCATTCGCAGGCGTGCCCTTGTTGAGCCGCTGCTGCTGCATCCTCTTGGCGCTCTCCTCGGTGACGATGATGTCACCCTGCTGTTCGGCCGCAGCCTTGTCGTCGGCCGATTTCAGCGCGTCGGCCCAGGTCTGCCCGGCTGCCTTGCAGGAGCAGGACGGGTTGAACTCGCTGCGGAATTTGAACGCGGCCGGCAGCGACGTGTAGGGCTGGCCGCTGGTGGAGACCGCAGAGTTCATGTCTTCGCCGGGGTTGCGATGGGTGTAGAGCACGGCTTCCGCGGCCGGGCAGAGCGCCTTGCAGGTCTTTTCGTCGTCGGGAAAGCGCGCCGGCACGGTGGCGAACGAGATCGGGAAATAGGCGCCGTCGCAGGTGCGCACGCACACGGTGCGGTAGGTACCCGACTGCGGCCCCAGATCGGAGGGCGGTACGCCTTGCGGATTATTGGGGTTGTTGCCGCCGCCGAACAGATTGCCCAGGAAGTTGCCGCCCTGCGACTGCACGGCGTTGGCATATTGCGAACCGCAATTGTTCTGCGCCAGCGCCATCAGCACCGAGCGGCGCTGGTTGTCGCGCTCGGGGCTGAAGCCGCCGGGGCCGCCGCCGCGCAGGCGTTCGAGATTGCCGGTGATCTGGTCCAGATTGGCGCGCATCTGCTGGATCTGGGTGTTGACCGGACCGCATTGCGCCGACTGGCCGTTGAACAGTGAGAAGAAGCCGGAGGAATCGCAGCCCATGCGCTTGGCCTGCATGGTGACGCGGTCGAGCTCGGCCTGCTGACGGGCCTGCGAATCCTGGTAGCGCCGGATCTGGTCTTCGCGTGCGGGGTCGCCGCCAATTCCGCGGTCGAGCGCGGCGAGCTGGCCTTCCAGTCGTGCGCACATCGGATTCGGCCCGAGCCCGTTTTGGGGGGGGCTGAGGCGGCGGTCCGGGAGGGCCGGCCTGCGCGAAAGCGCCGGTGGCGAGCACGACCGTGCTCAGGAGCACGGTGCAGGCAAGGATGGAGCGAGCACGGGAGGGAGACAAAAATTGAGGCATATCCGCCATTCTAGCGAGGTCACGGCCCAATGTGACACTGGGAGGCCGAAGCGCGCCCTCCCATAGCCGCTTCCTGCGGCATCGTCACGTCGTTTCAGGGGTTAAAGACTGGGCCTAAGGTGCGCCAGATCCGAGCGAATTCAGCGCTGGCAGGTAATTGCGACATATTCGTCGCAATGGCCATGGGAGCAGTTTGCGCCGGTTTTGGGGACAGAGCCGGTAATTTCGTCGGGATCAACCCGCCGGTAGGCCGAGGCCTGGGCAAAATCCCGTGACTGGCAGTAGGTGCGCGCGACCTGCGCGCCGCATTTCTCGCCTTTGGCCAGGCACTGGTCGACGCCGTAGCCGTCCGCCTGGCTGGCGATGATGAAGACGCGCGTCTCGGCGCATGCGCTGGATGCCGCGACGATGGAGGCAAAGGCGAGCGCGAACAGGGATCGCATGGGTAGCACCGGGGGCTGAGGGAACCGCCGGCTTCCGAGTAAACTCAAAAGGTTAAGGATGATGAACCATCAAGGCGGGACGGCCGCTCATTGCGAAGATAAGGCGGCTTTTTCGCGGCTCTCTTGACGCAAGGGCCCTTCGTGGCCCATATGTTCCCGCATGAACGGTCTCCTCGCCATTTGCGCCATTTGCCGCGAGATTACGAGCTAGCGATTCGCTGGCTGGAGCCGTCTTTTCTCAAAAGCATTGAGAGCCTCGGACGCCCGGCCAACAGCCGACGGGTATCCATATGGAATTGCGCCTTTACGATACGCTGACGAAGGAGAAGCGGCCGTTCCAGCCGCTCGATGCGAAGAATGTCCGCATGTATGTCTGCGGACCGACGGTCTACGATTTCGCCCACATCGGCAATGCGCGGCCGGTGATCGTGTTCGACGTGTTGTTTCGGCTGCTGCGCCATCTCTATGGCGAGGCGCATGTCAAATATGTCCGCAACGTCACCGACGTCGACGACAAGATCAACGACCGCGCCGCGCGGGATTTTCCAGGGCTCCCGCTGAACGAGGCGATCCGCAAGGTCACCGAGCAGACGGGCAAACAGTTCCACGCCGACGTCGATGCGCTCGGCGCGCTCCGGCCCAGCGTCGAGCCGCGTGCGACCGAGCACATCGGCGAGATGCGCGAGATTATCGAAATGCTCGTCGCCGGCGGCTTTGCCTATGTCGCGGAGGACCATGTGCTGTTCTCGCCGCAGGCGATGAACGCGGCCAACTCCACGCTGCCGCGCTACGGCGCGCTGTCCAAGCGGTCGCTGGACGAGATGATCGCCGGCGCTCGCGTGGATGTCGCGCCCTACAAGCGCGATGCGACCGACTTCGTGCTGTGGAAGCCGTCCAAGCCGGGCGAGCCGTCATGGCCGTCGCCGGCCGGCATCAAGGCAGAGGGGCGTCCGGGCTGGCACGTCGAGTGCTCGGCCATGGCCTGGAAGCATCTCGGCAAGCATTTCGACATCCACGGCGGCGGCATCGATCTCGTGTTTCCGCATCACGAGAACGAAGTCGCGCAGACCTGCTGCGCCTTCCACCAGTCGCGCATGGCGAACTACTGGATGCACAACGGCTTTCTGCAGGTCGAAAGCGAGAAGATGTCGAAGTCGCTCGGCAACTTCGTCACGATCCACGAGCTTCTCGCGGATTGGCCGGGCGAGGTGCTGCGCCTCAACATGCTCAAGACGCATTACCGCTCACCGATCGACTGGACCATGAAGTCGCTGGAGGAGAGCGCCAAGACGCTCGACGACTGGTATCGCGTCGCGGCCGATGTCGAGCACGGCAAGCCGGCCGCGTCCGTGGTCGAGCCGCTGCTTGACGACCTCAACACGTCCCTGGCGATCGCGGCGCTGCATGGCTTGCGCAACAGCGACGTGAGCGCCCTGGCGGGTTCGTTGCGTCTGCTCGGCTTCCTCTCCGAGAGCGCCGCGCAGTGGGAAGGTCGCAAGCAGCAGGCAAGCGGGGTCGATGCCAAGGAAGTCGAACGCCTGATCTCGGAGCGGACGGCCGCGCGTGCGCGCAAGGACTTCAAAGAGTCCGACCGCATCCGCGATCTGCTCGCCGCGATGGGCGTTGCGATCAAGGACTCCAAGGAAGGCACGACCTGGGAGTTTTCGCGATGAAACGGCCCGACACGCCTTTCCCGAGGCACTGGCTCTATTACATCGCGCTGAAAATCCTGCTGCTCGGCGCCGCGGTGGCGCTCGTGCTCAAGCTCTATGGGATGTGGTGAAGACGATGGGAAAGACTTTGCCAAAGCCTGGCTTGCGGCCCTTCCTGCCGGACGATGTGCCGGTGCTCGCCGCGATCTTCACCGCGAGCATCGAGGAGCTCACCGGCGACGACTACAGTGAGTCGCAGCAGCAGGCCTGGATGGAGGCGGCGGAAAGCGAAGAATTCGGCAAGCGGCTCGCCTCCGACCTGACGCTGATCGCGACGCTCGAGGGTTCGCCCGTGGGCTTCGCCTCGCTGCGCGGCACCGACCACATCCGCATGCTCTATGTGCATCCGGCGGTGGCCGGGCAGGGCGTCGCGACTATGCTGGTCGACGCGCTGGAGAAGCTGGCCGGCAGCCGCGGTGCGAAAAGCCTCTCGGTCGATGCCAGCGATACCGCGCAGGGGTTCTTCGCCAAGCGCGGCTACACCGCCCAGCAGCGCAACAGCATCACAATCAACGACGAATGGCTCGCCAACACCACCATGAAGAAGACGCTCGGAGCAGCGCAATGAGCAAGGAGCGTCTCTATCTGTTCGACACAACGCTGCGCGACGGCGCGCAGACCAATGGCGTCGATTTCACGCTGACCGACAAGCGGGTCATTGCCACGATGCTGGACGAGCTCGGCATCGATTATGTCGAGGGCGGCTATCCCGGCGCCAATCCGCTCGACACCGAGTTCTTCGGTACCAGGCCGAAGCTCACCCATGCGCGCTTCACCGCCTTCGGCATGACGCGGCGGGCAGGGCGCTCGGTCTCCAACGATCCCGGCGTGGCTGGGCTTCTGGAGGCGAAGGCGGATGCGATCTGCTTCGTGGCAAAGTCCTCCGCCTATCAGGTGCGCGTCGCGCTGGAGACGACGAAGGAGGAGAACCTCGCCTCGATCCGCGACAGCGTTGCCGCGGCAAAGGCTGCCGGCCGCGAGGTGATGCTCGATTGCGAGCATTTCTTCGACGGCTACAAGGAAGACGCGAATTTTGCGCTCGCCTGCGCGAAAGCCGCCTATGAGGCCGGCGCGCGCTGGGTGGTGCTGTGCGACACCAATGGCGGCACCATGCCGAACGAGGTCGAGGCCATCGTCACCGAGGTGACAAAACACATCCCCGGCGACCATATCGGCATCCACGCCCATAACGACACCGAGCAGGCGGTGGCGAATTCGCTCGCGGCGGTGCGCGCCGGTGCGCGGCAGATCCAGGGCACCTTGAATGGCCTCGGTGAGCGCTGTGGCAACGCCAATCTCTGCTCGCTGATCCCGACGCTGACATTGAAGAAGGACTTTGCCGACGCTTTCGAGATCGCCGTGACGCCCGAGAAGCTGGCGACGCTGGTCAAGGTCTCGCGCACGCTGGACGACATGCTCAACCGTGTACCGAACCGGCATGCGGCTTACGTCGGCGAGAGCGCCTTCGTCACCAAGACCGGCATCCACGCCTCCGCTGTGATGAAGGATCCGCACACCTACGAGCACGTGACGCCTGAAACGGTCGGCAATCACCGCAAGGTGCTGGTGTCGGACCAGGCCGGGCGCTCCAACGTCATCGCCGAGCTCGATCGCGCCGGCATCGCCTATGAGAAGAGCGATCCGAAGCTGACGCGGCTGATCGAGGAATTGAAGGAGCGCGAGGCAGCCGGCTACGCCTATGAATCCGCCAACGCTTCGTTCGATCTGCTGGCGCGCCGCACGCTCGGCAAGGTGCCGCATTATTTCGAGGTCGAGCAGTTCGACGTCAATGTCGAGCAGCGCTACAATTCGCACGGCGAGCGTGTCACCGTGGCACTCGCGGTGGTCAAGGTCGACGTCGCCGGCGAGCGTCTGATCTCGGCGGCCGAGGGCAACGGCCCCGTCAATGCGCTTGACGTCGCCCTGCGCAAGGACCTCGGCAAGTACCAGAAATACATCGAGGGGCTGAAGCTGATCGACTATCGCGTGCGTATCCTCAATGGCGGCACCGGCGCGGTCACGCGCGTGCTGATCGAGAGCGAGGACGAGAACGGCGACAGCTGGATCACGGTCGGCGTCTCCCCGAACATCATCGACGCCTCGTTCCAGGCGCTGATGGATTCGGTGATCTACAAGCTCGTGAAGTCGGGCGCGCCGGCGTAAGCAAGATGTAGCCCGGATGAGCGAAGCGATATCCGGGACGGTATTTGGCGCACGGATAGCTTTTCCCGGATGTCGCTTCGCTCATCCGGGCTACGGGCAAGGGGGAGAGCCAAGGCATGATCGACCACATCTCTGTCGGCGTCAGCGATCTCGATCGCTCCGCAAAGTTCTACGAGGCCACGCTCGCCGCGCTCGGCCTCACGCGCCTCGTGGCGCGGCCGCGGACGATCGGCTTCGGCAAGGCCTATCCGGAATTCTGGATCAATCTACGCGATGGCATGCCGCCCGTAGCGGCGGAGAGCGGCGTGCACATCTGCCTGCGGGCGAAGACGACGGGCGAGGTCGATGCTTTTCACGCCGCGGCGCTGTCCGCCGGCGGCGTGTCGGAGGGCGCACCTGGTATCCGCCCGCACGACCGCGTACGCTACTACGCTGCTTTCGTCGTCGATCCCGACGGCAACCGGATCGAGGCGGTAACGTTTCCGCCCGTATAGCGCGTCAGGAGAGCCAGCGCGCCACGTCCGGCGCAAGATCCTTGTCCGCCTCGGCGACCCCTGCCGCGGCCGCCTTGAGCTTCGGCAAGATCTCCTCAACGCGATTGGCCATGAGGATATCGACCGAAAGGCCGGCGCGGATGAACTCGGTCTGGCGCATATGCGAGATCAGCGAGAACAGCGGCTCCCAGAAGTTGTCGATATTGGCGAGCAGCACGGGCTTGGCGTGGCGGCCAAGCTGCTTCCAGGTGAGTTGCTCGACCAGTTCCTCCAGCGTGCCGAGGCCGCCTGGCAGCGCTACGAAGGCGTCGGAGTGTTCGAACATCAGCCGCTTGCGCTCGTGCATGTCGGGGGTGACGATCATCTCCTGCACGCGGGTCAGCGCGTTCTCGCGCATCCGCAGGAAGTCGGGGATGATGCCGGTGACGCTGCCGCCGTGATCGAGCACGGAGGTCGCGACCGCGCCCATCAGGCCGAGGGAGCCGCCGCCATAGACAAGTCGGATGTTGCTTTCAGCGAGAGCCTTGCCGAAGGCCTTGGCTGCCTCGACGAAGCTGGGATTGGTTCCGGGACCGGAGCCGCAATAGACACAGACGGTTTTAATGGTGCTCATTGGCGTCATGATGCATTGCAGCGAAGACGCGTCAAGCCCAATTGGTAATTCGGGCCACCCGGGAATCTACCGGTAAATGACGACAAACAATCGAAGATTCGCCATCTGGCGGGGTGCGCTGGCATCGGGAAGTCTCTATATAGCGAGCGAAAACCGTTAATCGTAACGCCGTCCGCATCCGGCGGGCTTTCAGGCTTCTTGATGAACCAACCTCAACCGCTAGACGGCGCCGACGTTCCCGATCCTGCCGGCGGACCGCTGGAGCAGGCCACGCTGATGGGCACGCTGGCGCATCTGTGGCCCTTTATCTGGCCGGGCGACCGTTTCGACCTGAAGATGCGGGTGGTCTGGTCGCTGGTGCTGCTGCTTGCGGCCAAGCTGATCACGCTGGCCGTGCCGTTCAGCTTCAAATGGGCGACTGACGCGCTGACCGGGGCCAACACCGCGCCGGTGCAGGCCGACAACTGGCATCTCTGGGTGATTGCGTCGCCGCTATTGCTCACCGCGAGCTACGGCGCGATGCGCATCCTGATGGCGGTCCTGACGCAATGGCGCGACGGCATCTTTGCGCGCGTCGCCATGCATGCGGTGCGCAAGCTCGCCACCATCACCTTCGTCCACATGCACGAGCTGTCGCTGCGCTTTCATCTGGAGCGCAAGACCGGCGGCCTGACGCGCGTGCTCGAGCGCGGCCGCGAGGGCATCGAGGTCATCGTGCGCATGGTGATCCTCCAGCTGATCCCGACCATCGTCGAGGTCTCGCTCTTGATGGCCGTGCTGCTCTGGCAGTTCGACTGGCGTTACGTGGTCGCGACGCTGATCACGGTCATGGTCTACATGTATTACACCTACATCGCGACCGAGTGGCGGATCGGCATCCGCCGCAGGATGAACGATTCCGACACCGAGGCGAACACCAAGGCGATCGACTCGCTGCTGAATTACGAGACCGTCAAATATTTCAGCGCCGAGACGCGCGAGGCGCAGCGCTACGACAAGTCGGTCGCGCGCTACGAGGAAGCGAGCGTCCACACCTACACCTCGCTCGCGGTGCTCAACACCGGCCAGGCCGTGATCTTCACGCTGGGGCTGACCGCGACCATGCTGATGTGCGCGATCGGCGTGCGCAACGGCACCAACACGGTCGGCGATTTCGTGCTGATCAACGCCATGATGATCCAGCTCTACCAACCGCTGAACTTCATGGGCATGGTCTATCGCGAGATCAAGCAGGCCATCATCGACATCGAGAAGATGTTCAACGTGCTGGGCCGCGAGGCCGAGATCAAGGATGCGCCGGACGCGCAGCCGCTGGCCGTCTCTGCCGGCACCGTGCGTTTCGAGGACGTGCGCTTTGCCTATGAGCCGACGCGGCCGATCCTCAAGGGGATCAGCTTCGAGGTGCCGGCCGGCAAGACGGTCGCGATCGTCGGCCCGTCGGGTGCAGGCAAGTCGACCATCTCGCGCCTTTTGTTCCGCCTCTACGACGTCTCCGGCGGAAAGATTCTGATCGACGGCCAGGACATCCGCGAGGTCACGCAGGCCTCGCTACGCGCCTCAATCGGCATGGTGCCGCAGGACACCGTGCTGTTCAACGACACCATCCGCTACAATATTCGCTATGGCCGCTGGGACGCCAGCGATGCCGAGGTCGAGCAGGCCGCGAGCCTCGCGCAGATCGACCATTTCATCCGCATGGCGCCGAAGGGCTATGAGACCCAGGTCGGCGAGCGGGGCCTGAAGCTCTCCGGAGGCGAGAAGCAGCGTGTCGCGATCGCGCGCACGGTGTTGAAGGCGCCGCCGATCCTGGTGCTGGACGAGGCGACCTCGGCGCTCGACACCCACACTGAGCACGAGATCCAGGGCGCACTCGATCGCGTGGCGAAGAATCGCACCTCGCTCGTGATCGCGCACCGACTCTCGACCATCGTCGGCGCAGACGAGATCATCGTGCTGGACCAGGGGCGCATTGCCGAACGCGGTACTCATGCCAAGCTGCTCGGGCAGGGCGGCCTCTATGCCAGCATGTGGAACAGGCAGCGCGAGGCCGAGGCCGCACGCGAGAAACTGGCCAGGATGGCCGACAGCAGCGAGGCGCCAAACCGCGAGCCCCCGCGAATCGACGACGTCCTGACGACGCCAGCGGCCGCGGAGTGATCTTGTCTCCGGTCCCAACTCTGGCCTAAACAACTCCACCGCGCGGGACGATCTGCGCGCCACCAACCCTGAGCGGCAGATAGCGATGTCCATTCTCGATTCGATCCAGCGTCAGATCCCGCCGATCCACAAGGAGGGCTATCCCTTCATCGGCGGCTTTGCGCTCGCAAGCCTCGTCCTGTTCTGGTTGTGGTCGCCGCTCGGGTGGATCGGCACGATACTGACCGTGTGGTGTGCGCTGTTCTTCCGCGACCCCGTCCGGGTGACGCCGGTGCGCGAGGGGCTCGTGGTGTCGCCGGCCGACGGTCGCGTCTCGATGATCACCATGGCCCTGCCGCCGGCCGAGCTCGGGCTCGGCGACCGGCCGCTGCCGCGCATCTCGGTGTTCATGAGCGTGTTCAACTGCCATGTGAACCGCAGCCCGATCGCGGGCAGGGTGGACCGCATCGCCTACCGGCCCGGCCTGTTCATCAATGCCGAACTGGACAAGGCGAGCGAAGACAACGAGCGCAACTCGCTGGTCATCTCGACGCCCACGGCGCGAATCGGCGTGATCCAGATCGCAGGCCTGGTCGCCAAGCGCATCGTTTGCTTCGTCAGGGAAGGGCAGGCGATCGGGGCCGGTGAGCGCTTCGGCCTGATCCGCTTCGGCTCGCGCCTCGACGTCTATCTGCCGCCGGGCACCAAGGCGCTGGTGTCCGAGGGGCAGACCGCGATCGCCGGCGAGACGATCCTGGCAGACCTCGCCGAGGAGGACCCGACCCGCGCCTATCGCGCCAGTTAACCAAAGGCCGGTTCCTGGGGGGGCCTTCCGCCGCAATGGCGGAGGGGGACGCGGCTTGCTATATCTCGCCTGAAGGTGAGGA
Source organism: Bradyrhizobium sp. NAS80.1 (assembly GCF_001908205.1). GTDB lineage: Bacteria > Pseudomonadota > Alphaproteobacteria > Rhizobiales > Xanthobacteraceae > Bradyrhizobium. Next base: position 17,813 of record NZ_LGHL01000068.1, on the reverse strand, counting down.
CGAGCCATGACGCCCTATGACTTCAAATATCCCGACGCGCCCCGCCGGCGGTTCCGTCCGATCCCGGTGCGGATGCTGGTGCCCAACGTCATCACGCTGCTGGCGATCTGCGCCGGCCTGACCGCGATCCGCCTGTCGATCGAAGGGCGGATGTCGCTCGCCGTCTACGCCATCGTGTTCGCGGCCGCGCTCGACGGCATCGACGGCCGCGTCGCGCGCATGATCAAGGGTCAGTCCAAGTTCGGCGCCGAGCTCGATAGTCTCGCAGACTTCGTCAATTTCGGCGTTGCGCCCGGCCTGATGCTGTATTTCTGGCAATTGCATGAGCTCGGCAATGCCGGCTGGATTGCCGCCATGGTGTTTGCGATTTCCGGCGGCCTGCGGCTGGCGCGCTTCAACGCCACCATGGACGATCCGAACAAGCCGGCCTTCGCTGCCAATTTCTTCACCGGCGTGCCGGCTCCTGCCGGCGCGATCACGGTGCTGCTGCCGATCTATATCGCATTCCTCGATCTCGGCCGGCTGCCGGCGGCGGTGACGGCGACCTATACGCTTCTCATCGCGTTCCTGATGGTGTCGCGCCTGCCGGTGTTCTCCGGCAAGACCAAGCGCATGCGCGTGCCGCCCGAGCTGGTGCTGCCGGCGTTCGTCGCGGTCATCGTCTTCATCGCTATCCTGATCGCCTATCCTTGGCACGTGCTCTCGATCGGCACGGGGCTGTATCTGCTCAGCCTGCCGCTCGGCTACAAATCCTATCGCGACCAGGCGCGCGCGATGGCGGCCACCCCGCCGGCGGCAGGCGAGGTCTCGTCGCCGCCCTCGGCGCCGACGCTGGCAAACCTGTCGGAGCCGCCGCACGACGATCGGCCCGAACGGCTGCACTGAGCGTCAGCACACGGATATCTGCCATGAGGGCGCCCTGAGTTGGGTTGAGACCCGATCTCGGCTATATCGCCTCGTGCCGGCGGCAACACGACAACAGCCGCCAATCTGGGAGAGAACGCCGTGACTGATACCGTGACCGGGCCGCTGCCCGCTTCCGTCCTCGAAGCGCTGGGCCGCTATGACACCCCGACGATCTGCAACGCCATGGAGATCGTGGCGCCCGAGCGCCGCCTGATCGGCTACACCACGAAACAATTGGTCTGCCCGTTTCCCGATCTACCGCCGATCGTCGGCTACGCACGCACGGTCGCGATCCGCTCGGTGCTGAAGTCCTCGCTGCCGGCGGAAGAACAGTCCAAGCGCCGCATCGAATACTACGAATATGTCGGCACCGGCCACGGCCCGCGCATTTCGGTGATCCAGGACATCGACGGTCCCGATGTCGGCTACGGCGCGTTCTGGGGCGAGGTGCAGAGCAACGTGCACAAGGCGCTCGGTTGTCTCGGCGTCATCACCGACGGCTCGATCCGCGACATCCCGCAATGGGCTCAGGGCTTCCAGGCACTCGCCGGCTCGATCGGCCCGTCGCATGCCTGGGTGCATGCCGAGAGCTTTGGCGGCGAGGTGCGCGTCGCCGGCATGACCGTGAAGTCGGACGATCTGATCCATGCCGACCAGCACGGCGCCATCGTGATCCCGCTCGACGTTGCCGCAAAGCTGCCGGAAGCCGCCGAACTCTGCGGCCGCCGCGAGACGCCGATCCTCGAGATCGCCCGCAGCCCCGACTTCTCGCTGGAGAAGCTGAAGGCCGCGCTGAAGCGCTCGGCGGAGATCCACTGAGGCGCGATGATCATCGCGCCTTAGGTTGTTCTTTGAGCATGATCTTGTCGGAAAACCGCTTCCACTTTTCCGGATCATGCGCTAGCCCGGGGTGACGTCATGGAAATGGCCGGCAAGACGGTGCTGATCACGGGCTCGACCGATGGTGTCGGGCGCTACGTCGCAAGCCGTCTTGCCGCCGCGGGCGCACGCGTCCTGATCCATGGCCGGAGTGCCGAGCGTGCGAAAGCGCTGGTTGACGGGATCAAGAAGGGCGGCCACGTCGCGCCGACCTTCTACCAGGCCGACCTGTCGACGATGGCGGGTACCCGCGAACTCGCCAATGCCGTAATGCGGGATCATCAGGGGCTCGACGTTTTCGTCAGCAACGCGGGCATCGGCTCGCAGAACGACGGCCGCAACGCCAGCAGAGCGCCGATGGTTACGAGCTGCGCTTTGCCGTGAACTATCTCTCGGGCTTCCTGCTTGCCCATCTGTTGCTGCCGCTGCTGAAGGCCGCAGCCCCGTCGCGCATCGTCAACGTCGCCTCGCTCGGCCAGCACCCGATCGATTTCGACGACGTCATGATCACGAAGGGCTACAGCGGCTCACGCGCTTATGCACAGAGCAAGCTTTCGCAGATCATGTTCACGATCGATCTTGCGGAGGCACTGAAGGGCACCGGCGTCACCGTGAACGCGCTGCATCCCGCGACCTACATGAACACCACGATGGTGCGCGCCGGCGGCGTCACGCCGATCTCGACGGTGGAGCAAGGCGGCGCCGCGATCCTGCATCTCATCGAGGGCGACGATGTCGCTGATAAGAGCGGGTTGTTCTTCAACGGCATGAACGAGGCACGGGCCAATCCGCAGGCCTACGATGCCAACGCGCGCAGGCGCCTGCGCGCAATCAGCCTGGAGCTGACGGAGCTGACGTCTTAGCGCGCCCGGTTATGGTTAGCGAAGTGTTGAGATTCCTGCCCGCGGTCGGCAAAGCCGGCGTCCTTTCAGCGCGCTGTACCGGTCTAGCGCGCCGGCTCAACTTAACCTTTACGCGGCTTTAAGGGCGGCCCTCTAGGGTTTCCGATGCGGTTCGGGGTTGGGCCGCGCCAGCGGCCAGGACGGCCGTTGTTGCGTACGCGTTGGAGTATCCCATGGATATTATGACGGGCGTCGGGCTCACGGCGGGCATCATCGTCATCACGGCGATGATCTTCATGGGCGGCGACCTGCACATGTTCATCTCCGAACATGCGATGATCATTATCTTCGGCGGCTCGATCTCCGCCACCATGATCCGCTTCCCGCTCAGCGCGCTCCTGCACGGCCTTCCGCTCGGCGCCAAGTTCGCCTTCACCATGAGCCGCCTGTCGGCCCACGACCTTGTCGACGAACTCGCCCGCATCGCCGAGATCGCCCGCAAGCAGGGCCCGGTGGGCCTCGAAAAGGTCGAGACAGACGAGCCGTTCCTTGCCAAGGGCATCCGCTACGTCGCCGACGGCTACGATCTCGACTTCATCCGCGACAATCTCGAGCGCGACCGCGACAACTTCCTGATGCATCTGGATGAGGGCAGCAAGATCTATCGCGCCATTGGCGACTGCGCCCCGGCCTTCGGCATGATCGGCACACTGATCGGCATGGTGCAGATGTTCGCGAACATGACGGATCCCTCCAAGCTCGGCCCGTTCATGGCGACCGCGCTGCTTGCAACGCTGTACGGCGCGCTTGTGGCGAACCTGTTCTGTCTGCCGATTGCCGACAAGCTGCACGGCAAGCTGCTCGACGAGGAGACCAACCGCACCCTGATCATCGACGGCATCCTGATGATCCGCGACTCCAAGAGCCCGACGCTGGTGCGCGAAATGCTGCTGGCCTATCTGCCGGAGAAGCATCGTCAGGCCGAGGGCGAGCCGGTGCCGGCGTAAGACGCCCGCCGGGATTTTGACAGATGGCCAAGAAGAAACGCGGCGATGCGCACGGCGGCGGTCACGGCTGGTTCGTGACCTTCGCCGACCTGATGGGCCTGATGATGAGCTTCTTCGTGATGCTCGTCGCGTTCTCGACGCAGGACGCCAACAAGCTGAAGATCGTCGCCGGCTCCATGCGCGATGCCTTCGGCGTACAGAGCGAAGCGCGCTACGCCGGCATCGTCGAGTCCGACGGCCTGCCGACGCGCCCGCGGCTGAAGCACGTCGACCACATCCAGCCCGAGGATTCCTCCAACACCCCGACGCCGGACCAGGACGATCGCGACCGCACGTCGGGCGCCAAGCTCAAGGTCGATCGCAATTTTGCGCTCGCCGCCGCCTCGTTGCGCCAAGCCTTGCAGGACATGCCGGAACTGACCGAGATGTCCAAGCACATCATGTTCGAGGAGACCAAGCAGGGCCTCAACCTGGAGATCGTCGACCAGGACGGCCGTTCGATGTTCGCCGACGGCTCCAAGGTGCCCTATGACCGCACCCGCCGCCTGATCGAGAAGCTCGCGATTCCGCTCAAGGCCACGCCGCTCCGCGTCTCCATCGCCGGCCATACTGCGGCCGGATTCGTCCCGACGCGCAGCGACTATGGCGCCTTCGATCTGTCCGCCGACCGCGCCAATGCCGTGCGCCAGATCCTCGAACGCGAGGGTCTGCCGCCGTCGCACATCTTCGCCGTCGCGGGCAAGGCGGACACCCAGCCGCTGTTTCCGGACGATCCTTCGCTCGCGGCTAACCGGCGGGTCACGATCACCCTGATGCGCGAAGATCCGCCGCTTCCGCCGAATTTGAAGCCGTAGCGCTTTGTGCTACCATTTTACCTGAGACGTCGCGTCGCATTGGCGACGACTGACCGTTGCTGCGCCGTCACAGTGTCGGCGCCTGCTACGCTGTCCTGATTGACAGGCGCGCAGGAACCGTCAAAAGGCGCCGGATCAATTCTCGGGAAGAAGCGTTTCTAGTCTCACATGGCGGCGAGCATCACATCGACCGAAACCCAGGAAGGTTCGGTCACCTCGGGTTTCTGGGGCCTGACGCTCGGAAGCATAGGCGTCGTCTTCGGCGATATCGGCACCTCGCCGCTCTACGCATTCCACGAGGCGGTCCGGGGCGCGGCCCATGGCGAACCGGTCTCGCGCGGCATGGTGCTCGGCGTGCTCTCACTGATTCTGTGGGCGCTGCTGATCGTCGTCACTGCCAAATACGTGCTGTTGCTGCTGCGCGCCGACAACAACGGGGAGGGCGGTACGCTTTCGCTGATGGCGCTCGGCCAGCGCGCACTCGGGCGGCGAAGCTGGTTCCTGCTCGCGCTCGGCGTGGTCGGCGCTTCCATGTTCATCGGCGATTCCATGATCACGCCGGCGATCTCGGTGCTGTCGGCGGTCGAGGGTCTCAAGCTCGCGACGCCTGCGTTCGAGCACTACGTCGTACCGCTCACGGTCCTCATTCTGGCGCTGCTGTTCGCGGTCCAGAGCAAGGGGACGGCGCGGGTAGCCTCGGCGTTCGGGCCGGTGATGGTGGTGTGGTTCACCTGCCTTGCGCTGATGGGCATCGTCAACATCGCCAACGATCCGTCGGTGCTGGCTGCGATCAATCCGTATTACGCCCTGCAGTTCCTGCTGTCGCACGGCACGATTGGCCTCGTGACACTGGGCGCCGTGTTCCTGGCGGTGACCGGCGGCGAAGCGCTCTACGCCGATCTCGGTCATTTCGGCCGCAAGCCGATCCAGTCGGCGTGGATGTTCTTCGTGCTGCCCTCGCTCCTGATCAACTATTTCGGGCAGGGCGCGCTGGTTCTGTCCGATCCCAGCGCGATCGAACATTCCTTCTATCGGATGGTGCCGGAGAATCTGGTGCTGCCGCTGGTCGGACTTGCGACCGCCGCGACCGTGATCGCGAGCCAGGCGGTGATTACGGGCGCCTATTCGCTGGTCCATCAGGCGGTGCAGCTTGGCCTCTTGCCGCGCTTTGAGGTGCGCTACACCTCTGCAACCCATGCCGGCCAGATCTATTTGCCGCGCGTCAACCGGCTGCTTCTGATCGGCGTGTTGCTGCTGGTGATGTTGTTCCATACCCCCAGCAACCTGGCTTCGGCCTACGGGATCGCGGTCTCCACCACCATGGTTGCCGACGGCATCATGGGCTTCGTCGTGATCTGGAAGTTGTGGAACTGGCGTGCCGCCACGGCTGCGGCGGTGATCATGCCTTTCGTTGTGGTCGACATGAGCTTCTTCAGCGCCAACCTGCTCAAGTTGCTCGAAGGCGCCTGGGTGCCGCTACTGTTCGGCGTCGCCATGGCGGGGACGATCTGGACCTGGCGACGCGGGTCGGTAATCCTGATCCAGAAGACGCGCCGGATCGAGGTGCCGCTCGACGATCTGATCCGCAGCCTGGAGAAGCGGCCGCCGCACATCGTCAAGGGCACCGCGGTGTTCCTGACCAGCGATCCCGCCTTCGTGCCGACCGCGCTATTGCACAACCTCAAGCACAACAAGGTGCTGCACGAGCACAACGTGATCCTCACCATCGAGACCGCGCATACGCCGCGGGTCGATCTGTCCGAGCGATTCCGGATGGAGAAGATCAGCGACAAGTTCTCGAAGGTCCGCCTGCGCTTCGGCTTCATGGAGCAACCGAACGTTCCCAAGGCGCTCGCGATCGCGCGCAAGCAGGGCTGGCAGTTCGACATCATGTCGACGTCGTTCTTCGTGTCGCGAAGGTCGTTGAAGGCTTCGGCACAGTCGGGTATGCCATTGTGGCAGGACCACATCTTTATTGCGCTGAGCCGGTCTGCCAATGACGCCACCGACTATTTCCAGATTCCGACGGGGCGGGTGGTTGAAGTCGGAACCCAAGTGACTATTTGAGCGGAATTGGCGGACCCATGCGAATTTCGCATGGTGTGGGCTCAGAATCGGGCTAGGCTATGCCATCAGCGCAGGACTATAAGCCGCGCGCTCTTCCCGCCGTTGGGCAGCGAAGCATTTTTAGAGGCCACCGGGCTCTCCCATGACAAGCGACGTAGCGATTTCCGCCCCGGAAACGGCGGCGGCCAATGGCCATGGCGAGGCCCATACAACCGCCGGTTTCGGTGCGCTGACGCTCGGCAGCATCGGCGTTGTCTATGGCGATATCGGCACCAGCCCGCTCTACGCGTTCCGCGAGGCAGTGCTGGCCGCCTCGGGCGTGGAGGGGGTGCCGACGTCGGCGGCCGTTCTCGGTGTGGTGTCCCTGATCCTCTGGGCGCTCATCGTCGTGGTGACGCTCAAATACGTCGTGATCCTGCTGCGCGCCGATAACAATGGCGAGGGCGGCACGCTCGCCCTGATGGCGCTGGCCCAGCGCGCGGTCGGCACGCGCGGGGCGACGATCGTCTCGCTCGGCATCATCTCCGGTGCCCTGTTCTATGGCGATGCCGTGATCACGCCTGCGGTCTCGGTGCTATCGGCGATCGAAGGCATGAAGGATGTCACGCTGCGGTTCGAGTCCTATATCGTTCCGCTGACGGTGGTGATCCTGGTCTGCCTGTTCGCCGTCCAGTCGCGCGGCACGGCCCGCGTCGCAGCGTTCTTCGGCCCCGTGATGTGCGTCTGGTTCGCAGTCATTGCTGTGGCTGCGATCCATCCGATCATCGAGCAGCCGCAGGTGCTGTTCGCGCTGAACCCCTTCTATGCCGTGTCCTTCATGTTCCACCACGGCATCATCGGCTTCGTGACGCTGGGCGCGGTGTTCCTGGCGGTCACCGGCGCCGAGGCGCTCTATGCCGACCTCGGCCATTTCGGCAAGCGGCCGATCCAGACCGCCTGGCTGTTCATCGTGCTGCCGTCGCTGGCGCTGAACTATCTGGGGCAGGGTGCGCTCGTCCTCGGCGATCCCGGCGCCATCGTGAGCCCGTTCTTCCAGCTCTTCCCGCAAGGTTTCATGCGCGGCAGCATGGTCGTGCTTGCTACCGCGGCCACGGTCATCGCGAGCCAGGCCGTCATCACCGGCGCCTATTCGCTGACGCGCCAGGCGATCCAGCTCGGGCTGCTGCCGCGCTTTGAAATTCGCCATACATCTGAAGCCCATTCCGGCCAGATCTTCATCCCGCGCATCAACCAGCTGCTGCTGGTCGCGGTGATCATGATGGTGCTGCTGTTCCGCTCCTCCAGTGCGCTGGCCTCCGCCTACGGTATCGCGGTCACAGGCACCATGGTGGTCACTGGAATGATGGGCTTTGTCGTGATCTGGAAGGCTTGGAAGTGGTCGCCGGTCGCCGCCGCCGCGCTGATCGCACCGTTCCTCTGCCTCGACCTGACCTTCCTCGCCGCGAACCTCTTGAAGGTGTTCGAGGGCGGCTGGGTGCCGCTCGCGCTCGGCTCCCTCATGATCACCCTGATGTACACGTGGCGGCGCGGCAGCCGGCTCCTGTTCGAGAAGTCGCGCAAGCTCGAATTTCCGCTCGCCGACCTCGTCGCGATGCTCGAGAAGCGGCCGCCGCAGCGCGTGCCTGGCACCGCCGTGTTCCTGACCAGCGATCCCCTCAGCGCGCCGACCGCGCTGATGCATAGTCTGAAGCACTACAAAGTGCTGCACGAGAAGAATGTCATTCTCACCATCGAGACCGCGCAGACCCCGCGCATCGATCCGGCCGAGCGCGTCAGGCTGGAGCAGATCAGCCCGACCTTCTCCAAGGTGGCGCTGAAGTTCGGCTTCATGGAATCGCCGAACGTGCCGAAGGCCCTTGCGATCGCCCGCAAGCTCGGCTGGCAGTTCGACATCATGTCGACCTCGTTCTTCCTGTCGCGCCGGGCGCTCAAGCCCGCCGCCCATTCCGGCATGCCACGCTGGCAGGACCGGCTGTTCATCTCGCTCAGCCGCTCCGCCAACGATGCCACCGACTATTTCCAGATCCCCAGCGGCCGCGTGGTCGAGGTCGGCACCCAGGTGACGATCTAGGCCGGGGAACTCCAGGGCATTCAAAGCCGCGCTTCAAGTCGCTGCGATTTAGCTTTAACTTGCGCCGCGCGGCCCAAGCCTTTGTAGCGCTTGATTTTCGTGAGCCGAGAGGCGAGGTTGCCGGCGCCGGGACCACCCCGGCATGCGGCTGCGACGTTGGAGGATGATGTGGCGAACCAGGTACAGGATCTGACCCCGGAGGAGGTCTCCAAGGGTGTCGAGGAAGGGCGCTATCTGCTCGTCGACGTCCGCGAGCCGAACGAGGTCGAGGCCGAGGCCTATCCTTACGGCGTCGTTGTGCCACTCTCGACCTTCGATCCCAAGGCGATCCCCGATCCCCAAGGCAAGCAGGTCGTATTCGCCTGCCGCTCCGGCAAGCGTTCGGTGACGGCCTCGCTCGCGGCGCAGGCGGCTGGCCTTGCTTACGACAAGCATCTCGCCGGCGGCATCCTCGGCTGGAAAGCGGCGGGGCTCCCCACCAAGGTCGGTGGCTGACCTCGCGATGACGACCAAGAGCTCTTCGCTGAACAAGGTCTTCGCCGACCTTCCCGTCACCATCTTCGAGGCAATGTCGCAGGCCGCGCGCGACAACAACGCCATCAATCTCGGCCAGGGTTTTCCTGACGATCCGGGACCGGAGGACATCCGCCGCGCCGCGGCCGATGCGTCGCTGAACGGCTACAACCAATACCCGTCGATGATGGGCCTGCCGGAGCTGCGCCAGGCGATCGCGACGCATTACGGACATTGGCACGGACTCAAGCTCGATCCGATGAGCGAGGTCATGGTGACCTCCGGCGGCACCGAGGCGCTGACCTCGGCGATCCTTGCGGTGGTCCAGCCCGGCGACGAGGTGGTCTGCTTCCAGCCGGTCTATGATTCCTACCTGCCGATCATTCGTCAGGCCGGTGGCATTCCGCGCCTCGTGCGGCTCGAGCCGCCGCATTGGCGGTTGAATGAGGACATGCTGAAAAGCGTCTTCAATTCAAAGACCAAGGCGGTGCTCTTCAACAATCCCCTGAATCCGTCCGCGGTGGTCTATCCGCGTGAGGACCTCGAGCTGCTGGCGCGCTACTGCCAAGAGTTCGACGTCATCGCGATCTGCGACGAGGTCTGGGAGCACGTCACCTTCGACGAGCACAAGCACATCTCGCTGATCACCATCCCCGGCATGCGCGAGCGCACCATCAAGGTCGGCTCGGCCGGCAAGATCTTCTCGCTGACGGGCTGGAAGATCGGCTTCGTCTGTGCTGCGCCGCCCTTGCTGCGCGTCGCCGCCAAGGTGCATCAGTTCCTGACCTTCACCACCGCGCCGAACCTCCAGGCCGCCGTCGCCTACGGCCTCGGCAAGTCCGACGACTACTTCCTGTCGATGCGCAAGGACCTGACGCGGAGCAGGGACCGCCTGACCAGGGGATTGGAGAGCCTCGGCTTCCCCGTGCTGAAGTCGCAAGGCACCTACTTCCTCACCGTCGACCTGTCGCCGCTCGGGCTCAACGAGAGCGACACCGAGTTCTGCTGGCGGATCGTGAAAGACTACAAGGTGGCGGCGATCCCGGTGTCGGCGTTCTACGAGCAGGACCCCGTGACCTCGGTGGTACGCTTCTGCTTCGCCAAGAAGGACCAAACCCTCGACACCGCATTGGAGCGGCTGTCCGACGCGGTGCGCGGGCGCAAGAGGTAGGTGAAGATGACGAACGTCGGCCGCTCGGGGCTTGGTCTTGGTTTTGCAATCGCCGCGGCGCTGACGTTGCTTTCGGCTCCTGCAGGGGCCGGGGAGCGCGTCGTCAACTTCTACAACTGGTCCAACTACATGGCGCCTGATGTCCTTGAGGCCTTCACCAAGGAGACCGGCATCAGGGTGGTCTACGACACCTTCGACGCCAACGAGACGCTGGAGACGCGCCTGATGGCCGGCAAGTCCGGCTACGACGTCGTGGTGCCCACCGCCTATTTCCTGCAGCGCCAGATCAAGGCCAACATCTTCCAGAAGCTCGACAAGTCGAAGCTGCCGAACCTCGCCAACGCCTGGCCGATGGTGACCAAGCATCTTGCGACCTACGATCCCGGCAACGACTTCGCCGCGAACTACATGTGGGGCACGACGGGCATCGGCTACAACGTCGCCAAGGTGAAGCAGATCCTGGGACCGGATGCGAAGATCGACAGCTGGGACATCGTCTTCAAGCCGGAGAACCTCGCCAAGTTCAGAGATTGCGGCGTACAGATGCTCGACTCTGCCGACGACATCTTTCCGGCGGCGCTGAACTATCTCGGGCTCGATCCGAACTCGACCAAGCAGGCCGACCTCGAGAAGGCGGCCGATGTCGTCGCCAAGGTGCGCCCGTCCGTGCGCAAGTTCCACTCGTCCGAATACCTCAGTGCGCTCGCAACCGGTGAGATCTGCTTCGTGGTCGGCTGGTCCGGCGACATCATGCAGGCCCGTGCCCGCGCCGCCGAGGCCAAGAATGGCATCGAGATCGGCTACGCCATCCCGAAGGAGGGCGCGCAGATGTTCTTCGACAATCTGGCGATCCCCGCGGACGCCAAGAACGTCAACGAAGCCTACGAGCTGATCAACTATCTCTACCGCCCCGACGTCGCCGCCAGGAACTCGAGCTTCCTGTCCTACGCCAGCGGCAACCTCGCCAGCCAGAAGCTGGTCGATCCGAAAATCCTGAACGACAAGAACATCTATCCGGATGAGGCGACGCTCTCAAAGCTGTTCGTCATCACTGCCCGCGATCCGGCAACGCAGCGTATCATCAACCGGCTCTGGACCAGGGTGAAGACGGGGCGCTGAAGCGCCCGCGGTCACACCTCGGATCGACCCGGAAACTAAATTCTGCAAAACAACCCCATGCACAGTAGAACCGCGTCCTTCGGGTTGTCGGCGGTGGAGGTGCGCAAGTCGCGATGCGGTCTGGTTTAATCGACGCGCGGGCGCAAGACCCTGGAGCACCTCGCGAGCGGCGAGAAATGACCGGCCGGCCGCGCCTGATCTCATCAGGCTCCGCTCATTTGACTCGTCGGGCAAAACACCGGCAGATTTGCATCGTGGCAATCAGGCCCAAATGCCTCTCGTCATGCGAAGCCTCGAGAGGCAGGGAGCCATCTACCATTCATAACGCACCGTGCCCTTGCCCGTGTAAGTCTGCGTGCTGCTCGAGAACTCGCCCTCGACCGTTCCCGCGAGCGATAGACCATTCCGCCATTTCATCTCGGCGCGGCCGCTGACGAGTGCGGAATCCGCGGCAGGCCGCGCCCCGTTGACCGTGAAAGCGGCGCCGGGCAGCGTCTGGAAGGCGGCGCTGACGAGGCGATCGGTATTGGAGTCATGGGCCCAGGCGAACCGGCCGCGCAAAGTGAGCAGGCCATCGTTGACCAGGAGGCGCTGGTCGGTGCGGGCGCCGAGCTCGGTGCGGACATTGGTCGTGTCCTGTGAGGCGCAAGACAGCGCGAACTGGTTGCTGCCGACGATCGCGGTCTCGCCATAGCCGGGCAAATGGAAGCTGGTGGCCTGCACCGCCGCATAGGGCGTCACGCCAAGCGTGGACGCAGGCAATGGGACGAAGCGCCAGCCGGTTTCCAGGCGGCCGGCAAAGGTGCTGGCCCTGAAGTTCGCGGTCAGCCTGTCGGTACCCGAGACCGTTACGGTGCGATCCGTAGTCACGTCCTGCCAGCCATACGCGAGCGCCGCCGAAACATAACCCGGTCCAAAGTTATGCCGGGCATAGAGGCCGGCCTGGAAGATATCGGCGCGGCCGCTGCCGAGCGCATCTGCCACCGAGAAATTGAAGCCGGCGCCGCCAAGGGCGAAGCCGACCAGCGTGTCCGGTGAGAGGCGATAGTCGGCGCCGGCCGCGGTGCCGTAGATGCGGCTGGTGGTGGAGCTCGAACCGGCCACGGTGCTGCCGTTCACCGTGCTCGCGCCGCCATAGCCGGAGGCCCACACGCCCCAGCGTCGGTCGATGACATCACCGCTCGCATCAACCGGTGTCACTGCGGCATAGGCCTCGCGGTTCCTGGCGTCGTCCTGTGCGGTAGAGGCATAGCCCAGCGTTCCGCCGTCCATCGCGGAGCCGCCCGTGCCGCGCTCGCCGTCCATGCTGCCATAGAGCGGATCGAGCATTCCCAAAAACTGTTGCATGGCGTTGAACGCGGCTTGCGTGCTGGCGGCGCCGGGCTGGCCCGAGACCTGGCTGAGTGCGTGGTTCAATTGCGCACCGCTCATGTTGAGCAGCACATCGAAGCCGGCCGGCGGCGTCCCACCGCTCTCGACCGCCTTGTTGATGCCGCCGGCGACGCTGATCTGGTTGCCGCTCGCGCCCGCCGGCAGCACGATCGTGCTTGGATCGAGCACGAGATAGACGTTGTTCAAATCGTAGGTGAGGTGGGGATTGCGGGCAGGGCTGAAACTGCCGGTGACGTTCAGCCCGGAGAACCGCGTTCCGCCGAGCCCGCCGGTCGCGTTGAGAATGGTGTAGGTCTGGCTGCGGAAGCTGCCGGGCAGCGCCACGGCCTGCACAGTGCCACCAGTGAGCGTCGCGGTGCCCGAAACATTGGTCCTGTCGGCGGCGGCCGTGGAGACCTCGACCGTATAGAAGCTGCCGGCACTGAAGGTGAGGTTGCCGCTGACGGTGAGTGTGCCGATGGAATTGCCGGGCGCGAGCGCGCCGCCGCTTGCAATCGTGGTGTTGCCGACGATGCCGGTGCCGCCGAGAATGCCGCCGCTGTTCACGGTGACGCCGCTTGAGGAAGCGATCGATCCGTTCACCGCCAGGATGCCGCCGTTCACAGCCGTGGCGCCGGTGTAGGTGTTGATGCCCGACAGCGTCAGCGTGCCGGTGCCGGTCTTGACCAGCGAGCCGCCACTGCCGCCGGAGAAACCACCATCGGCGATCACGCCGGTGACAGTGGTCGACAAATTGTTGGAGCCGACCGTCAGCTCATTGGCGCCGAGATCAAACGTGCCGTTGCCCGCGATCGAGCCGGCGGTGAGTTTGTGGTCGCTGTTTGGACCGGTGCTGCCGGAAAAATCGATCTGCGCGGCGGTGCCGTTGTTGATCAGCTGCGCGTTGCCGGCATTTGCCTTTTGATTGAAGTAAACAGAATCCGTGTTGGTAATTTTGGCGTTGCCGGCCGTGCTTTCGTCGGAGAAGTAAAGCAGGCTGCTATTGGTGATGACGGCACTGCCGGCCGTGCTGGTGTCAAAGAATTCCGTATAATTATTGCTGGTGATGCTGGCGCTACCGGCTGAACTGCTGTTTTGGAAGTAGAGTCCGTAATTGTTCGTGATGACGGCGGTGCCCGCTATGCTGGTGTCCTGAAAATAAATCCGGTTGCTATTGGTGATGCTGGCACTACCCGCCGTGCTGCTGTTTTGAAAATTAATCGTCCCGGTGCTGGTGTTGGTGATACCCGCGTTGCCGGCTGTGCTGCTATTGGCGAAGTTCAGCGTGCCGTTGTTGGTGATGGTGGCGTTGCCTGCCGTGCTGGTGTCGTTGAAACCAAGAGTGCCCAACGTGTTGTTGGTGATCGTCGCGCTGCCGGCCGAACTGCCGTCGTTGAACAACGTCGTACTGTTGTTTGTGATAGTGGCGCTGCCGGCCGTGCTCGCATTCGCAAACGAAATGGAGGAGACGTTGGTGATGGTCGCGTTGCCTGCCGTGCTGTTGTCCCTGAAAGTCAGGTTGCTGTTGTTGATGATGGTCGCATGACCGGCTGTAGCGGAGTTGCCGAATGTCATGCCGCCATTGTTGGTGATGTCCGCGCTTCCAGCCGTACTCGAGCCGATGAAGGTCAGGGTCTGGTTGTTGGTGATGGTTCCGCTGCCGGCCGCGCTCGTGTCGTTGAAGGTTAGTTGACCGCTGTTGGTGATTGTGGCGGCCCCGGCGGTGCTCGAGTTGTTGAAGTTGATGCTGCCGGTGGAATTGTTGGTGATCGTGGCGGTCCCAGCCGTGCTCGTGTTGTTGAAGAACAGGGCGCCGCTGTTGGAGATGGTCGCGCTGCCAGCAGTGCTGGTGTTGCGGAAATTCGTCGTGCCGTTGTTGGTAATGGTAGCGGTACCGGCTGTGCTGGTGTCGTAGAAATTCAGCTGGCCGTTATTGGTGACGCTGGCGCTGCCGGCACTTGTATCGTTGCGGAAATTTGTGTTCCCGCTGTTCGAGATGCTGGTGATGCCGCTCGTGTCGACGTTGACGACGTCGAATGTGGCCCCACTGCCGACGGTGACTGTCCCCAGAATAGAGCCGGTCGCACCGCCACTGCCGATCTGGAGCGTACCGCCCGAAATCGTTGTGCCGCCGCTATAGCTGTTATGTCCGGTCAGGATGAGCGTGCCGGCGCCAGCCTTGGTGAGCGACGTGCCGTTCCATCCGGCCGCGGGGTTCGCTGCCTGATCGGTCAGCGCTGTCCCGACCGTGAAGGTGTCGGTGGCGTTGGTCAGCGTGAAGGTGCCATGGGCGAGGTCGTTACCCGCCGTCCAGCTCAGACCGTAGGTGGCGAGGTATTGCAGGTCGTCGGCCGATTTACGGACGGACATCGTGAGGTAGTCTACCGTGCCGCTGAAGCCGCCGATGGTGACGTTGGCGAAGTCGCCGCTGATGCCCGATCGGGTGTCAATCAGCAACTTGTCGAGCTGGCTCGCATCGTTGATGCCGCTGATGTTGAAGGCGACGCCGTTGCCGATCGCGACGCGGTCGGCGGACAGCGCGGGGCTGTTCGTGCCAGCGACGATGGATAATGCGGTGTTGTTGCCGAAGGTTACGGTCTGCGCGACATTCAGGGTGGCCGGCGCCTGAATCGCCAGCGTGCCGCCGGTCACATTGAGGTTGCCGCCCAGATTGTTGCTGCCGCTCGCGCTGCCATCACCGAACTGCAACCGGCCGCTGGAGACGGTTGTATCGCCGCTATAGGTGTTCGTGCCGGTCAGGATCGTGGTGCCCGAACCGATCTGCTGTACGGAACCGCTGCCGGAAATATTGACGGCCAAGGTGACCGCGTTGCCGCGGTTGAAGGCGAGCACGCCGTCGTTGACGACAGTGCCGGCAATCGAGCCGGTCGTGCCGCCATTGCCGATCTGCAAAGTGCCGGCCGCGATCGTGGTGCCGCCGGTGTAGCTGTTGTGTCCGGTCAGGATCGTGGTGCCGGAGCCGATCTGCTGCACGGCACCGCTGCCGGAAATATCGCCGGGCAAGGTGACCGCGTCGCTGCGGTTGATGGTGAACACGCCGTCGTTGACGACATTTCCGTCGATCGAGCCGGTCGTCCCGCCATTGCCGATCTGCAAGGTGCCGGCCGCGATCGTGGTGCCGCCAGTGTAGCTGTTGTTTCCGGTCAGCGTCAGCGTGCCGGTGCCGGTCTTGACCAGCGAACCGCCGGTGCCGCCGGAGACGCCGCCATCCGCGATGACCCCGCTGACCGTGGTGGAAGCATTGTTGCCGCCGACGGTGAGCTGCTTCGACCCTAGGAAATAATTGCCCGCGCCCTCGATCGAGCCGGCGGTCATCCCGGCCACCGTCAGGCCCGAGATGTCGAACGCGCCGCCGGCGTTGGTGATGAAGCGGGCGCTGCCGCCGCTGCTGGAGTTGTGGAACGCTGTCGTTCCGCCAGCATCGGTGGTGACGGTGGCGTTGCCGGCGCTTGTGCCGTTGCGGAAATCCGTGGTTCCAGAATTCCAAATGCTGGTGATTCCGCTGGTGTTGGCGTCAACGAGACTGAACGTGCTGCCGGCGCTGACGGTGACATTGCCCTGGATCGCGCCGGTGCTGCCGATGGCGCCGAGCTGCAGCGTGCCGGCGTTGATCGTGGTGCCGCCGGTATAGGTGTTGGCGCCTGTGAGGATCGTCGTCCCGGCGCTGGCTTTGGTCAGGGCGCCGGCGCCGGCGAGCGTCGCGCCGATCGAACCGCTCGAGAGATTGATTGCGGTTGAAGCCGTGATCGTGCCTGTTCCGGTCACGCTGCCGCCATAGACGTTGAACGTCCCGACGCCGAGATTGTAACCTGCGCCGATGTTGACGATCGCGCTTCCGCTGTTGGTCAGCGTGCCAACTCCGGTCATGTTGCCGCCGGTCAGCGTCAGCACGCCGTTGTTCTGGTTTATGATGTCGCCTGTGACGGCGACGTTGCCGCCGAGCACTTTGATGTTGCCGTCATTGACGATACTGTTCGTTCCCGAAGACAGCGTCGCCGTTCCGGTGGGACCGTTGAAATTGATCGTGCCGCCGCCAAGATTGTTCACCGCACCGGCATCCACAATGGCACCGCCGGCGCCGACATCGATGACCGCGTTGTTGTTGAGCGTGTTGCCGACGCCTTGCAACGTCGCCCCGGCGCCGATGCTGATCGTGCTTCCATTGTTGTTGATCGTCTGGGCGCTCAGCGTGCGGCCGGCGCCGATGGCGATGGCGCCGTAGTTCGTCAGCGTCGTGATGCCGGTTGCGTCATTCGCCGCCGTTGCCCCGGTCACCGACATGGTGACGCCGCCATTGACCTGGACCGTGCTGTTGAAAGCGCCTGCCATCGTCGTGGCGCCGCCGAGTTCGATCGCGCCGATGTTGCTGCCGGCGAGCGCCGTGATGCTGTTGACGCCGCCGGTGATGACGATGGCGGACGAAAGCACGCCGGTGCCACCGCCAAAAGGCATCGTGTTGGCGGCACCCTGCTCACCGCCGGCGATCGTACCGCTGTTCACGATCGTCAGGTTCTGTCCGACGATTCCATAGCCGCCGGCCTGCGGCCTGGAGGAAATATTCACGTTCTGGAAATCTGTGCCGCCGCCACCGCCCTTGATCGAGCCTGAATTGGTGATCGTCAGTCCGGCGGAAGCCGTAGCGGTAACGCCATTGCCGCCGCGCCCGCCGGTGCCATCAGCGGGAGAACTCGGGAAGGGGACGCCCGGACCCATCCCCGCGCCACCGCCGCCGCCATTGCCGCCGGCGATCGTGCCGGTGTTGACGAGATTGCTGCCCGCCGTGGCGATGACGCCCGACCCGCCGCCGCCGCCACCACCACCGGCCCCATAGGAGTAGGTCGGGCTGTTGGCCGAACGGCCATAGCCGCCGTTGCCGCCGTTGCCGCCCGTGATCGCGGCGTTGTTCGTCAAGTCCGAGGTTAAGGTCAGCCCGGCGCCGCCGGCACCGCCGCCGCCGCCGCCCGATGCAGCGCTGTAGCCCTGGCCACCCCC
>NZ_LGHL01000067.1 GCF_001908205.1 Bradyrhizobium sp. NAS80.1 | reverse complement strand
GTGGTTATCGCGACGAGCGCAAGCGCTCGCGCGGAGGTCCCGGATCTGCGCTCCGCCCTGGACAACGCTACGCGTTGCCAAGGCTGCGCTTGTCCGGGACGACAGCGGAGACTTTTGCCGCCGCTTTTTCCCTGCCTGTTAGCTCGACGAACTCGCCACCGCGGCGCCCGTCGTTGCACCCTGCCGCCTCCGTTCGACGCCTTCAGGCAGGCGCAGCGCCATCGTCGCGATCAGGCTGATCACGCTCATGGCGATGACGTACCAGACCCATGACAGCTTGTCGCCGGTCGCGCCGATGATCCAGGTGAACGCGAACTGCGCGGTGCCGCCAAAGATGGTCACGCCGAGCGCGTAGGCGATCGACAGACCTGCGGTGCGAACGATCGCCGGGAAGATCAGCGGGATGAGGATGATGCCCGCACCTGACGACATCGCGTGGAATGCGATCAATGTCGCCGATGTCGCCAAGAACACCAGCGGCGAGCCCGACGACACGACCAGCTGCAGCGCGGGGTAGAGCAGCAGCGTCACGATGATGCGCGGGACGATGGTGACGGTCTTCAAGCCGTATTTGTCCGCCAGCAGCCCACCGAGCAGTGCGAAGATGGTTCCGCTGATGAAGGTGACGAAGTTGGTCGCCATCGCCCAGCCCTGGCTGTAGTGCAGCGTGCTGATGGCGTAGGTGGTCGTGTAGAGGAAGAAGTACTGGCTGATCGTCGCGCCCGAGATCAAGAGGATGCAGAGCACGATCTTGGCCCAGTGATTGGCCAGGATGTCGGAGAGCACGCCGCCCACGCTGGCATGAGCTTCTTCCCTGTTCAGGGTTTCATCGAGATTGCGGCGGATGAAGTAACCGACCGGCGCAATCAGGATTCCCAGCAGGAACGGGATTCGCCAGCCCCAGCTGTCATTCGCGCCGGGCGTAATCAGAAGTGCGAGCAGAAGGCCGATCAAGGCAGACAAGAGACTGCCCATGTTCTGGCTGGCGAGCTGCCAGCTGCCGAAAAAGCCCTTCCGGTGCGCGGGCGCACTTTCGAGAAGATAGGTCGTCGCCGGGCCCATCTCGCCACCGGCCGAAAAGCCTTGCAGCAGGCGCGCGAACACCAGCATGACCGGCGCCAGCAGGCCGATCTGATCGTAGGTTGGCAACAGACCGATGATGCCGGTTCCCAGCGCCATCAACCAGATCGTCAGGGTCATCGCGGGCTTGCGGCCGAAGCGATCCGCATAGGCGCCGATGACGATGCCGCCGAGCGGCCGCACCACGAAGCCGACGCCGAAGGTGGCGACGGCCAGCAGTAGGCTCGTGTTCGGATTGTCCGCCGGGAAGAACGCCTTGGCGAGCCAGGTGGCGAACGCCGCGTAGACGGTAAAATCGTAGAATTCGAGCGCGTTGCCCAGAATGGCCGCGCCGACGCGCATGGTTTGAGAGGGACGCGCGCGGTCAGTCTGGTTCACGGGGTCGCACCTTGTGTCACTTGCATGAACGCGAAGTGACGCAAAAGGAGCTTGCTTGCAACCCTTAAGCCCGCCTTAGCGGCCCGCTTTCCACGCAGCCGTTACCGCTCCGATCTCGGCGCCTTCCGGTTCGCGAACCGCAGACGGTGTGCGCGAGAAGCGCGGCGCGGGCGCGGGCTGTTTCACGCCGTGGCGCTCGAGGAAGACGTTGCGGGCGACCATGTGCGGATGCTTGGTCGCTTCCGACATGGTCAGTACCGGCGCGAAGCAGATGTCGGTGCCTTCCATGATCTTGCACCAGTCTTCGCGCGTCTTGCTCTTGAACACGGCCTTCAGCTTCTCCTTCAGCGCCGGCCAGGCCTTGGGGTCCATCTGTGCGTCGAAATCGGCGTCGGTCAGGCCCGCGTGCTCGCGGAGCAGCGCGTAGAATTGCGGCTCGATCGAGCCGATCGAAACGAAATGGCCGCAGGCGCATTCATAGACGCCGTAGAAATGCGCGCCGCCATCGAGGAAGTTCTGGTTGCGCCCCTCGGTCCAGCGGCCAAGCGTTTTCATGTCGAAGAAGAACGACATCAGCGATGCCGCGCCGTCGCACATCGCAGTGTCGACAACCTGGCCCTTGCCGGACTTCTGGGCTTCCAGAAGTGCCGCGAGTACGCCGACCACGAGATAGAGCGCGCCGCCGCCGAAATCGCCGACCAAATTGAGCGGCGGCACCGGCGCTTCCTTGGTGCCGATCGCGGCGAGCGCGCCGGTGATGGAGATGTAATTGATGTCATGACCGGCGGCATTGGCGAGCGGGCCTTCCTGGCCCCAGCCGGTCATGCGGCCATAGACGAGTTTTGGATTGCGGGCGAGCACGACATCGGGGCCGAGCCCGAGACGCTCCATCACGCCGGGACGAAAGCCTTCGACCAAGGCGTCGGCGCTGGCAAGCAGGTCGAGCACCTGCGCGATCGCGGCCTTGTCCTTGAGGTCGAGCTCGATCACCTTGCGGCCGCGGCCCGCCACCGACTTCATGCTCTTCTTCGCGCCAACGCGATCGAGCGTGACGACGTCGGCGCCCATGTCGGCCAGCATCATGCAGGCGAACGGACCGGGTCCGATGCCGGCGAATTCAACGACGCGGAAGCCCGAGAGCGGGCCGGAGATGCGAACGGAAGAGTTTTGGGCTGGTTTATCGAGCACGTTGTTGTTCCTCGGGTCGCGGGCGGCTGCCGGTGGTCCGGTAATCGCCTCGGACATTCCTCTCTAGGGCGAGTTAATTGGCTGATTAACTTTTCTCGCCTTCACGTCAGCGAGGCAAGCGCTTTTCCTGCATGGGCGCATAATAAAAGCGGCGCGCATTGCTGCGCGCCGCAAAAGATTTGTGTTGAGTCGCTACAGCGCGATTGTGTCGCGCTCAAGCCGGTTGATGCGTTGTCAGCCGGCAGCCGCAACCGCGCGCTGCGCCATCACCTTGACGAGGTTGGCGCGGTAGTCCGACGAACCGTGAATGTCGGAGAGAAGTCCGCTCGCCGAAATATTCACGCTGTCGATCGCCGACGGTGACCAGTTCGCCTTCAGCGCGGCTTCGATTGCGGGAACCCGCATCACGCCGCTCTGCGAGGCGCCGGTGGCGGCCACGCGGATCTCGCCCGACTTCGTCTGCGCGACGAAGACGCCGGTCAGCGCGAAGCGCGAGGCCGGATGTGGCATCTTGGCGTAGCCCGCCTTCTGCGGAACCGGAAACGACACCGCGGTGATGATCTCGCCGTCTTCGAGGGCCGTCGTGAACAGATCCTTGAAGAAATCATCCGCCGCAATCGACCGCTTGTTGGTCTTTACGGTGGCGCCGAGCGCCAACGTCGCGGCCGGATAGTCGGCGGCCGGATCGTTGTTGGCGAGCGAGCCGCCGATCGTGCCGCGATAGCGCACCGCAGGGTCGCCGATCAGCGATGCCAGATAGGCGAGTGCGGGGATCGCCTTCTTCGCGGCATCGCTGGTCGCCACATCATAATGCGGTGTGGCGGCCTTGATGGTCAGCGTGTCGCCGGAGGCCTCGACGCCGATCATGTCCTTGATCTTCGCAAGGTCGATCACGTCGGACGGGCTGGCGAGCCGCTGCTTCATGACCGGCAGCAGCGTCTGGCCGCCGGCGAGGAATTTCGCCTCGCTGCTCTTGCTGAACAGGCTGGCGGCCTCGTCGACCGAGGAAGCGCGATGATAGGTGGTCTGGTACATCTTCGTTCCTCCCTCTTAGGCCGCGTGGATCGTGCGCCACACCCGGTCCGGGGTTGCGGGCATTTCCAGATTGTTCTTGCCGATCGCATCCGTGATCGCGTTGATCACGGCCGCAGAGGCGCCGATCGCGCCGGCCTCACCGCAACCCTTGATGCCGAGGGGATTACCCGGGCACAGCGTCGTGGTGTGGGAGAGGTTGAACGAGGGCAGGTCGTCGGCGCGCGGCATGGAGTAATCCATGAACGAGGCCGTGACCGGCTGGCCGTTGGCATCGTAGATCGCGTGCTCGAGCAGCGCCTGCCCGATGCCCTGGGCGAGGCCGCCATGGACCTGGCCTTCGACGATCATCGGGTTGATCAGCCGGCCGAAATCGTCGGCCGCGACGAAGTTGACGAAGGAGGTCTTGCCCGTGCCGGGATCGACCTCGAGCTCGCAGATATAGGCGCCGGCCGGGAAGGTGAAGTTGGTCGGGTCGTAGAAGGCGCTTTCCTTCAAGCCCGGCTCCATCCCTTCAGGCAGATTGTGCGCGGTGTAGGCCGCGAGCGCGACCATCGGGAAGGCGATTGCCTTGTCCGTGCCCGTCACCTTGAACTCGCCGTTCTCGATGACGATGTCGGCTTCGGATGCTTCCAGCGCATGCGCCGCGATCTTCTTGGCCTTGGATTCCATCTTCTCCATGGCCTTCAGGATCGCGGTGAGGCCGACGGCCGCGGAACGCGAGCCGTAGGTGCCCATGCCGAACTGCACCTTGTCGGTATCGCCATGGACGATCGAGACCTGGCTGATGGGAACGCCGAGGCGGTCGGCGACGAGCTGGCAGAACGTGGTCTCATGGCCCTGGCCGTGGCTGTGCGAGCCCGTCAGGATCTCGATGGTGCCGACCGGGTTGACGCGCACTTCTGCGGACTCCCAGAGACCGACGCCGGCACCTAAGCTGCCGACCGCCTTGGACGGTGCGATGCCGCAGGCCTCGATGTAGCAGGACACGCCGATGCCGCGCAGCTTGCCATCGCCTTTCGCCTTGGCCTTGCGGGCGGCGAAGCCGGCATAGTCGATGGCCTTCATCGCGGCGTCGAGTGAGGCGTTAAAATCGCCGGTATCATAGGCCATGATCACAGGCGTCTGGTGCGGGAACTGGGTGATGAAGTTGGTCCTGCGCAGCTCGGCCGGATCGACCTTGAGCTGCCGCGCCGCCGTCTCCATCAGCCGTTCGATCAGGTAGCTTGCCTCGGGGCGGCCGGCGCCGCGATAGGCATCGACCGGCGTGGTGTTGGTGTAGACGCCGATCACCTCGGCATGGATCGTCGGGATGTTGTATTGGCCCGACAGCAGCGTCGCGTAGAGATAGGTCGGCACCGACGACGAGAACAGCGACATGTAGGCGCCGAAATTGGCGTAGGTCTTCACCTTCAGGCCGGTAATCTTGTTGCTGGCGTCGAATGCCATCTCGGCGTGGGTGACATGGTCACGGCCATGCGCGTCGGTCAGGAAGGCCTCGGTGCGGTCGCCCGTCCATTTCACTGGGCGGCCGACCTTCTTCGACGCCCACAGCGCCACCATCTCTTCCGGATAGATGAAGATCTTCGAGCCGAAGCCGCCGCCGACGTCGGGTGCGATCACGCGCAGCTTGTGCTCGGGGGCGATGTTGTAGAACGCCGACAGCACGAGGCGTGCGACGTGCGGGTTCTGCGACGTCGTATAGAGCGTGAAATGCTCGTCCGCCGCGTCGTAGTCGGCGATCGCCGCGCGCGGCTCCATCGCGTTCGGGGCGAGGCGGTTGTTGGTGACGTCGAGTTTTACGACATTGGCGGCCTTCGCGAAGGCGGCATCCGTTGCGCCCTCGTCGCCGATGACCCAGTCATAAACCTGGTTGCCGGGGGCTTCGGGGTGAAGCTGCGGTGCACCGGCCTTGATGGCGGCGTGGACGTCGGCGACAGCCGGCAGCTCTTCATAGTCCACGACCACGGCTTCGGCCGCGTCGCGCGCCAGATTCTTGCTGTCCGCGATCACAACGGCGACGGCCTGGCCGACGAAGCGTACTGTCTCCGGCGCCATTGCCGGCCATGCGCCCATCTTCATCGGACTGCCGTCCTTGGAGGTGATGGCCCAGCCGCAGATGAGGTTGCCGACCTTGTCGTCGACAATCTGCTGTCCGGTGAGCACTGCGACGACGCCCGGCATCTTCAGCGCGGCGGACGAGTCGATTTTCTTCACCTTGGCGTGCGCGTGCGGGCTTCGGATGAAATGGGCATGGGTCATGCCCTGCAATTTGATGTCGTCGACGTAGCGGCCCTTGCCGGTAATGAAACGCTTGTCTTCCTTGCGCACGACGCGTGCGCCGATGCCTTCAACACCCATGTCTGGTCCTCCCGACCGGAAATTGTTTGGCCGCGCTGTCCATCGATAGCGGCGGCGGTGATTCTGCTTTCGAGGCGGGCCGCTTTACTCGGCCGCCTGCGAGACCTTCATGCGGCCGGCCGCATCCAGCACGGCTTTGACGATGTTGTGGTAGCCGGTGCAGCGGCAAATATTGCCTTCGAGCTCGTGACGGACGGTGGCTTCGTCGAGCTGACCGCCATGGCGATGCACGATGTCGATCGCCGACATGATCATGCCCGGCGTGCAATAGCCGCACTGCAGGCCATGATTGTCGCGGAAGGCGGCCTGCATCGGGTGCAGCTCATCACCCTTGGCGATGCCTTCGATGGTGGTGACGCTGGCGCCGTCCGCTTGTCCTGCCAGCATGGTGCAGGATTTCACCGCCTTGCCGTCAATGTGAACGACGCAAGCGCCGCACTGGCTGGTGTCGCAGCCGACATGGGTCCCGGTGAGGTTGAGGTGATCGCGCAGGAGATGGACCAGCAGCGTGCGGTCCTCGACGTCGACAGCAACGGCTTTGCCGTTCACTGTCAGTTTGACTGTAGACACGGTGGAGTCCTCCCAGGAATGATTTTGATTGCTTCTAATTAGAGACAGCGCCCCGGAACTTTGCAACTAGGATTTTGGTCGCCTCGGTCATGGAAAAGTCATCGATCCTGACGGGGTGCAATGATTTGCGCGGGCAAGCCGAGGATTCCTTGGCCGGACCGCCTGCCGGGGTGGGATGCCAGCCATCATGTCATCTGGTCGGCCTTTGGCCGATGAAGCCGGAGATTGCTCGCGTCTGCCAAATTTACCGCCCCTTATCGATTCTGCCCTAGTTTTGCGCATCCGGCCGGGGGCGGGGCGCCTCCGGATCGCGGCTGAATACAAAATGGGGGTTGGAATGTCCGGGCGTATCGCGTCGCCGTCGAAGCGTACAATATTTCCGACCCTCCGGTTCCGCGCAAAAATCATCCTCGGCTTTGCCGCGGTGCTGGTGATCTCCGCCGGCAGCATGGCTTTCTCTTATTTCGGCTTTGAACGGGTCTCGTCCGGGGTCGGATCTTATCGCGCCAGCGTTTCCGAGGCCGACCTCGCCCGCAACATCGACCGCGAGTTGCTCGCCTATCGTTCGGCCGTCAAATATTTCGTCGCCACCGGCAAGGAGGACGATGCCAAGGCGGCACTGGACACCGAAGCCAGCCTGAAGAATGCCATCGACCAGGCCGTCAAGAGCGCCAAGAACCCGGCACGCCTGGACAGCCTCAATAAGCTCGCCAAGGAATTCTCCAATTTCTCCACCACCTTCGCCAAGGTCCTCCAGGCCAAGCGCGACAACGGGCTCCTGGTCCAGAACCAGCTCACGCGCAATGCCAACCTCCTGAAGTACAAGCTTGACGACATCGGCAACAACGCCTCCGATTCCGAGGCCCAGTCGATCGAGTTCGGCACCAAGCAGGCCAACGCCCAGTTCCAGACCGCGAGCGCGGCGGCAACCAACTTCGTGCTGACGTCCGACCAGGGGATCGCTACCAGCGCGCTGGCGCGGCTGAAATTCGTCGAGAACTCGCTGGGCGCGGTCTATTCCATGGACGACAAGATCGTTGCCGGCCTGAAGGACGCCAAGGCACTGCTTGTCGCCTATCGTGAAGCGCTGGAAAAGCTGATCACCAACGCCAAGATGGTCGATGAGCTCGTCACCGAGATGAGCGGCTCTGCCGGCGCGATCCTTCAGGGCGCCACTGCCATGAAGGCGGATCTGGTCGCCGAGCAGCAGAGGCTTGATTCGGAGTCGGAAGCGACCATCGGACAGACCGAACACCTGGTCTTGATGCTGGCCGTCGGTGGCACGCTGCTCGGCGTCGTCCTCGCCTTCCTGCTCGGCACCGGCATCTCGCGTCCGATGATCGCGATGTGCAAGGCGATGCGTGAGCTTGCCTCGGGCAATTTCGACGTCGTGCTGCCGGGCCTCGGCCGCAAGGACGAGATCGGCGAGATGGCCGGCGCG
>NZ_LGHL01000066.1 GCF_001908205.1 Bradyrhizobium sp. NAS80.1 | reverse complement strand
GATCACCCGCCAGCACGATGCGGCCCGCGCTGCGGCGGCCCGGCGCCGGCGAGGCCGAGACCAGCGCCTGCGTATAAGGATGCTCCGGCCGCGCGAACAGGTCGTCGGCGTTGCCGATCTCGACGATGCGGCCGAGATACATCACCGCGACGACGTTGCTGATCTGCCGGACGACGCGCAAATCGTGGCTGATGAACAGAAGCGTCAACGCGAGCTGAGCCTGGAGATCGCTGAGCAGGTTCACCACCTGCGCCTGGATTGAGACGTCGAGTGCGCTGACCGGCTCGTCGCAGACCAGGAAGTCCGGCTTCGTCGCCAGCGCCCGCGCCAGAACGATGCGCTGGCGCTGTCCGCCGGAGAGCGCACCCGGATAACGCCCACCATGCGCTGGCGTGAGTTCGACCGCGCGCAGCAATTCGCGAACGCGGTCCTCGCGCTCCGCGGGCGTGCCGACACCGTGAATGTCGAGAGGCTCGCGGATTTGCGCCGCGACCAGCAAACGCCGGTCGAGCGCCCCGAGCGGATCCTGGAAGATCATCTGCATGTGCGCACGTTGTGCGCGCCACTCAGCCGTTCCAGGCACAGCCATCGGCTTGCCGTCGAATCGCACCTCGCCGCGATCGGGCGGCTCGAGCCCGAGCACAATGCGGCCGGTGGTCGATTTGCCCGAGCCAGACTCGCCAACAAGGCCCAGCGTCTCGCCCTTGTGGATCGAGAGCGACACGCCGTCGACCGCATGGACGGCCGTGCTGCGACCAAACATCCCGGAGCGCATTGTGTAGCTGCGCGAGATCGAGGACACCTCGACGAGCTGCGCGTTCATTCGGCGGCGATCCCGAACAGGGCACGGCGGGAGGCCTCGGCACGAATGCAGGCGACGGCCCGGTCGTCCGCGATCGGCGTAAGGGTCGGAGCTGCAGCGCTGCACGGCTCGGCCGACAGCGCACAGCGCGGCGCGAAGGCGCAGCCGCCCGGCATGCTCGCGGGATCGGGCACGGTCCCGGGGATCGCCGTCAGGCGCCGACGCGGTCCGTCGAGCGGTGGCAATGCGCCGATCAGACCTTGCGCATAGGGATGCACGGGATCGGCAAAGAGCTGGTTGGCTGGCGCCTGCTCGACGATGCGGCCGGCATACATCACCGCGACGCGGTCGCAGTTCTCGGCAACAACGCCGAGATCGTGGCTGATCAGCACCATCGCCATGCTCATCTCGCGGCGAACAGAGGAGAGCAGCTCCAGGATCTGGGCCTGGATGGTGGCGTCGAGCGCCGTGGTCGGCTCGTCCGCGATCAGCAGATCGGGATTTCCGGCGAGCGCCATCGCGATCATGATGCGCTGGACCTGGCCGCCGGAAAACTCGTGCGGATAGGCGGAGAGCCGCCGCGCGGCGTCGGGAATGCCGACAAGATCAAGCAGCCGCTGCGCTTCCGCCTTCACGGTCTCGCCGGAGAGATCGCGATGCAGCGCCAGCGCTTCGCAGAGCTGCCTGCGGACAGTGAGCACCGGGTTGAGCGCGCTGGCCGGATCCTGGAAGATCATGGCGACCCGCCCGCCCCGCACCTGGTCGAGCTCAGAAGCCGGCGCGCCGAGGATTTCGCGCCCATCGAGCCGCACCGAACCGGAGACCTTCGCATGCCGCGGCAAGAGACCGAGCGCTGCAAGCCACGTCACCGACTTGCCGGAGCCGGACTCGCCGACGAGGCCGAGGGCCTCGCCCTTCCGCAAGGTGAGATCGACACCGCGCAGGACCGGCACGCCGTTGAAGCCGACGCTGAGGCCCTGGATGCTGACGAGCGGCGTCACAGCTTACGCCTCGAAATTGCCGGCGCGGAAATCCATCGCGAACGCGGGGGCCGCCTTCCACTTGATCGATTTCGGCTTGGCGGTGAAGGTCGCGTTCTGGTGCAGCACCGTGTAGGCGGGATCTTCGCGCTCGGCGATCTCCAGCATGCGGCGGAACGCCTTCTTGCGCGCCGCGCGGTCGGTCGAAGTCTCCAGGAACTCCGAGAGCGTGTTCAGCTCGGCATTGGTCCATTCGCCGATCTGCTGCTGCTGGCCGTTCGGGCCATGCTGGGCGACCAGCGAGGACACCGGGTCGTTGAAGGCGGCCGAGTTCGACCAGTCGCGCACAGCGCGGGTCGGCGCGCGTTCCATGATCTGCGACCAGTTCTCCTTGGTCTCGATTTGGACGTTGAGGCCGACCGACTTCCACATCTCCACCAGCACCTGCGCGGTCGCGACCTGGTTGGTGTAGTAGTTGTTGAGCAGGCGATACGGAATCGGATCGCCCTTGTAGTTCGCCTGCTTCAAGAGATCCTGCGCGAGCTTCGGATCATAGGCCGGCACGCTCCAGTCGGCGTTGAACATGTCGCCATAGAATTCCCACTGCAGGCCCTTCGGCACGCGGGTGCGGCCGGCCCACAGGCTGTCGACGATAGCCTGGCGGTCGATCGCATAGGTGAAGGCGCGCCGCACCAAGGGATTGGCGAGCTGGGCGTGGTTCTTGTCGAACACGGTCAGGCGATGATTGAGGATGGTGCCGCCCTGCACTTCGAACGCAGAATTCATCTCGATGCCGGCGATCTGGTCCGGCGGGATGTCGCAGGCGAACTGGTATTCGCCCGATAGCAGCCCGTTGATGCGGCTCGCGACCTCCGGCACCTCCAGGAAGCGGATGCGCTTGAGCGGCGGACGGCCGCCCCAATATTCGTCATGCGCTTCCAGGGTCAGCGACACGTCAGGCTTGAGCTCGACGACCTTGTAGGGGCCGGTTGTGATCGGCTTGCGCGCCCAGTCGAGATAGCTCGCGGATTCTTCCCAGGCGCGGCGGTTCATGATGTCCGAGCCGTAGCGCGACAGGCGCCCCTCGATCGTGACGTCGGGCGTCGCGTTGCAGAAGCGAACAGTATATTTATCGACGGCGTCGACACGCACGAGGTCCGGCCAGATACGGCGCGCAACCGCGGGGACGTCCGGCGGGAGCTCCTTGCCCGGGCGCGGCGTCGGGATCTTTTCAAAGGCCTGGATGGTTGAGCGGCTCTTGGCCTCGGTTTCACCGAACATGCGCTCGCGGCTGAAAGTGAAGACGACGTCTTCGGCCGTCAGCTCGTCGCCGTTGTGGAACTTCACGCCCTGGCGCAGCTTCACCTCGACAGTCTGGTCGTCGATGCGGCGCCACTCGCTGGCAAGGCCCGGCACGGCCTCGAGACTGCCGCGCCAGTTCTTCGAGATCAGGCCTTCCCAGATCGAGGAAAAGAACACGCGCTCACCGACGTTGGACTGCTCGCGCAGCACGTCGAGCACATTCGAATTTGTGACCTTCTGCACGGCGATCGTCACCGACGGGCGATTGTCGGCCTGCGCGATTGCAAACCGCGGCAGCAGCAACGTGCCTGCGGCGGCAGTACCGGACTTCAGGATGGTGCGACGGGTGAGCTTGCTCATGACGATAACCCCTGCCCTTTGTGATGTCGGTTATTCGGCGAGACCGAACGCGGCGAGATGGGCTGCGCCGGCGCGGACGTCGTCGTGGTTGCGGAGTTCGAGGATCAGCCGCGGGTTCGAGGTCAGCCGGCCGAGCGCGCGGAATACGGCCACCCAGGGGATATTGCCTTCGCCCGGTGCCCAGTGCCGGTCGGCAAAGCCGTCGGTGTCCTGGAGGTGCACATGCGTCAACATGTCACCGGCAGTCTCGACGTAGAAGTCCACCGGCGGCGCACCGGTGGAGACGTGCGCGTAATTGGCATGACCGGTGTCGAGGGAGACGCGGACCTTGCTGCTTTCGAGCGCCTTGGCGAGGCGCACGCGATCGCGCGGATCCTTGTCCTCGATGTTTTCAATGACGATCTCGCAGCCGATTGCTTCGGCGCGCGCGATCACCTCGGCGAGGGTTGCCTTGACACGTTCGACAAGATTGCCACGGTTGTCCGGATAGAGATCGAGATTGTTGTGGTCCCAGGTCGTGAACGGCGAATGGATCACCATCTGCGTTGCGCCGAGGAATTCAGCTGCATCAAGGCCCTGAAGCAGGCGCTTCGTCACCGCCTGACGGATCATCGGATCATGGCTGTCGATCTTGAAGCCCCAGAACGGGCCGTGGATGCCGAGCCGGCCGGTATGGCCTTCGAGCATCTGCTTGATCTCGCCGGCCGTGCTTCGCCAGTCGCTGTCGAGCAAATCCGCGCGGAAGAAATCCTGGATTTCGAGATCGCGTTGCCGCTCAAGAAGCCAGTCGCGGTGGGCGGGGATTGATTTGATGGACAATGCGACGCCCAACACCGGCTTCGACATGGCTTGCTCCCTTGACTGTCAGCGATGACAAGAGCAGCGCTAGACCAGTTCAATGACAGGCCCGTGAAATGCCGGTTCCGCGGGGCGGACGAGATGTGGACATCCCGCCGGTCTCGTGCATCGAACTCAGGCAGCAGCAATGGCAGCAAATGCAGACGAACACATCAGGGCGCGGAGAAGAGCACGTTCGTGTCCGTAGTGATCCGGAATGGATTCCTAACCATTCTTCGCGTACATCGCGCGCATCGATCGGCGGCCACTTCCAAGGGCATCACCCTCCGATCACGCTGCATGGGGCGGGGGATTGAAGGCTGGGGCAAGGTGACGAGGTCCGGACTCCTAGGCACTCCGGACCTCGCACTTTCTAGATTGAACGCAATTTCGCGCCGCCGGCGATGTGCGCCGCGCGGCGCGAAATCGTTTTGAGGCGCCCTGTTAGTGTCCTGCCCGATCAGTTCGGCACATTCCGCTCGAGATCCTCAAGCCATGCTGCCGCGCTCGAATCCGACGGCGCACGCCAGTCGCCGCGCGGCGACAGCGAACCGCCGGCGGAAACCTTCGGTCCGTTCGGCATAGCCGAGCGCTTGAACTGGCTGAAGGCGAAGAAGCGGCGCAGGAACACCTCCAGCCAGCGGCGGATCTCCTTGAGATCGTAGGCCTTGCGCCGATCGGTCGGGAATGCCGGCGGCCATTCGCCCTTGGCGACGTCCTTCCAGGCATGCGACGCCATGAAGGCGATCTTGGACGGCCGCATGCCGAACCGCAGTGTGTAGAACAGGTTGAAATCCTGGAGCTCATAGGGCCCGACGGAGGCTTCCGTGCTCTGCGGCTTCTCGCCGGGCTTCACCGGGACCAGTTCGGGCGAGATTTCGGCGGACAGGATGGAGGCAAGCGTCCGGTTCACGTCGTTGCTGAACTGCTTCGAGGCGATCACCCAGCGGATCAGATGCTGGATCAGCGTCTTCGGCACCCCGGCGTTGACATTATAGTGCGCCATCTGGTCGCCGACGCCGTAGGTACACCAGCCGAGCGCGAGCTCGGAAAGGTCGCCGGTTCCGATGACGATGCCGCCGTGATGGTTGGCCAGCCGGAACAGATAGTCCGTGCGCAGGCCCGCCTGCACGTTCTCGAAGGTCACGTCATAGACCGGTTCGCCCTTGCCGAAGGGATGGCCGATGTCCTTGAGCATCTGCGTGGCCGTGGTGCGGATGTCGAGCTCTTGCCAATTCGTCTGCAACGCCTTCATCAGCGCCAGCGCATTAGTCTTGCTCTCGCTGCCGGTGGCAAAGCCTGGCATCGTGTAAGCAAGGATATTTTCGCGTGGCAGGCCGAGCAGGTCGACCGCCTTGGCGGCAACGATCAGGGCGTGGGTGGAATCAAGGCCACCCGACACGCCGATCACGACACGCTTGGTGCCGGTCGCGCGCATGCGCTGCACCAGGCCGGCGACCTGGATGTTATAAGCCTCATAGCAATCCTGCTCGAGCAGGTGCTCATCGCTCGGCACGAACGGAAAGCGCTCGACCTTGCGTACGAAGCCGATGTCGGTGGCTGGCGCCTTCAGCGCGAACGTCACTGTGCGGAAAAATGCTTCGCGCTGCCGGCGGTTGTCGTCGAACGTCCCCATCAGCGCGCGCTCCTGCCTGAGCAGGTCGAGATCAACGTCGGCCAGCGTGATCTGTCCGCCCTGGCGGAATCGCTCGCCCTCGGCTAGCAGCACGCCGTTCTCGTAGATCGAGGTCTGGCCGTCCCAGGCGAGATCGGTGGTCGATTCCCCTGCCCCGGCGGCCGCATACACGTAAGCCGCGAGGCAGCGCGCCGATGTGGATTGGCACAGCAGCGCGCGCGAACGCGCCCGGCCGATCGTGATCGGGCTGCCCGAGAGGTTGATCAGCACGCTCGCACCAGCGAGCGCCAGCTCCGAAGCCGGCGTCACCGGGATCCACATGTCCTCGCAGATCTCGACGCCGATGGTCAGGCCCGGGACGTCCTCCGCCGTAAACAGCAGATCAACGCCGAACGGCGCGCGCAGCCCGCCGATCGCGATCGCCTCCCCGACGATGCCGGCGCCCGAGGCGAAATGCCGTCCCTCGTAGAATTCGCGATAGGTCGGAAGGTAGCTCTTGGGCACGACGCCAAGGACGTTGCCGCGATGGATGACAACGGCGCAATTGTAGATGCGATGACCAAAGCGCAGCGGCGCGCCGACGATCAGGACGGTCATCAATGCCGAAGAGGCCTCGACGATCCCAGCCAGCCCGCGCTCGACCGCGTCGAGCAGCGGGTCCTGCTTCACGAGGTCCTCGATCGCATAGCCGGACAGGCACAGTTCGGGAAACACGGCGACCGCCACCGATTGCTCGTGGCAGGCATTCGCCGCCGCCAGGATGGCCTTGGCGTTGGCCGAGGGATCGGCGACATGGGACGTGGTGACGCAGGCCGCCACGCGCGCAAATCCGTGGGCGTAGATCGAGTGGAAGCTCATCGAGCGCAGTACCTTTGATCTGTTCGCTGTCGGCCGCAGCCGTCAGTTCCAGACCATATGTAGCGCATCGACCGGGCCGCGTGCAGGCCATCCCGCCATCATGCATAACGGATTTGCATGTCCGCCCACTCAGCAACATGCGAAATCAGGCGCTGCGGGCCAGCACCTTGGTTAGATCGCCGCGCAGCCATTCGGCGATCCGGGGCCAGGCATGTGCGTGGATCCGTGCCCCCATGAACAGTCCGAGATGATCACTGGGCTCGGAGGCCGCCGCAATGAAGGCCGGCGGCGTGCCGAGCAGACCAGCGGTGGCCAGCGCCTGCGTGGCCGGCACGACATCGTCGTCGAGCCCGGCCAGCAGGAAGACCGGCGCCTTGACGTCCTTCAGATGGACCTCACGGCCGAGCGCCATGAAGTTGCCGCGGGCAATCCGGTTCTCCCGGAAGATCCAGTTGACGATCTCCAGATAATAGGTCCCGGGCAGATTGAGCGTCTCGGTATTCCAGCGGTCGAAGCGCGCGAGCAGCGCCGCGCCTTCGTCGTCCGAGAGATCCTTCTGCAACGCCACCGCGATGTCATCGCGGCTGGGCGCCCTGGACCAGAACCGTAGCATCTCCTCGCCGTTGACGTTGCCGCCGCCACGCACGACGAGCTGATCATAGACCATTTCAGGCGCGTTGCGGGCAAGCCGCGAGAGCGCAGAGTCGATCGAGAGATCGACGGGAGCGCCAACCAGCACGAGCCGCCGCACCTTGGCGGGAAACCGCGCCGCGTAGAGCAGCGACAGCCATCCGCCCTGGCACAGGCCGACGAGATCGACCGGCGCGCCGATCTCGTCGACGGCGACGTTGAGATCGCCGAGATAGCTGTCAATCGAGAGATAGCACATGTCCGGCGCGGCCGAGCGCCAGTCGGTGAGATAGACCCGGTCGATGCCGCCAGTGTGCAGGGACTGCACCACACTGTGGCCGGGCGCGAAGTCGGCAATCAGGGCCCGATGCAGCGCAAGGGGCGCGCAGACCAGGGCGGGTTGGCCGGATCGCCTCCGCGTACAATTGCGCAGGCGCATGGTTGCAAGCTCCAACGCAACGGTGCCTGGCGTCGTCCACGGCAGGCTGCTGTCGTCCCGCTCCGCCGGGCCGCGCTCCAGCCACCAGAAACAAGCGTCCATGGCGAGCCGCGCCGCCGCAATCGGCCACAGCAGCGGATCATCCGGAACATGCGCCGGTTCGCGCAACCGTTTGCCGGTCTTCTCTACCATGGCGATCTCACACCCCTCACAGGAACGCCTCGAGGCTGATCACGGAAATGCCGAGGTCCTTAAAACTCCGGCGGGTCGCGGCGACGGAGCCGTCAAGATCGATGCCGCGGCAGGCGTCCTCGATGACGGCAACCTCGAAGCCGGCCTTGCGCGCGTCTTCCGCCGAGAAGCGGACGCAGAAATCCAGCGCCAGGCCGGTGACGAAGACGGTCTTCAGCTCGCGTTCGCGCAAATATCCGAGCAGGCCCGTCGGCGTGCGGTGGTCGTTCTCGAAAAGCGCCGAATAGGAATCGATGCCGCGACGAAAGCCTTTGCGCACCACCATGCTCGCCCGGGTGCTGTCGAGATCACGGTGGAATTCGGCGCCCGCCGTGCCCTGCACGCAATGCGTCGGCCAGAGCACCTGCGTGCCATAGTCGAGCTCGATGGTCTGGAACGGCTGCTTGCCCGCATGGTTCGACGCGAATGAGACATGGTCGCGCGGGTGCCAATCCTGGGTCAGCACCACATTGGCGAATTTTTGGGCGATGTGGTTGATGGCTGGGACGACTTTCTCGCCGCCGTGAACGGCGAGTGCTCCGCCGGTGCAGAAATCATTCTGCACGTCGATCACCAGCAGCACGTCACGGTCGGAGATCTTCATCGCTGTCCATTCCATCTGCCAGGCGCGATGGCGCCGAACGCTCCCCTCAATGTCGATCTTCCCGGCCAGCTTCGCAACCACCTGCGCAGATGTAGCGACCTCGACCGGCCAAGATGCAACGCTTTGGCTTCGTCCGTGTTGACTAGGCTCACCCGAGGGCGGATTCTCGGACGTCCGCGACGCGGATCGGATCGAAGGTGCGGAGAAAGGGGTTCCCGCAGCCGGCAGGCTGCGGCAGCCAAGAGGCCATGAGTATCGGCAAGACAGGACAGATTCTTCTCGCCGATATCGGCGGCACCAATGCGCGCTTTGCGCTGACCGAGGGCGAGCAGACCGGACCGATCGACTATGTGAAGGTCGCCGACTTCCCGACCGTTCGAGAGGCCATCGCCGATGTCCTGGCGCGGCGATCCGGCGGCAAGCCGCCCCCAAGGGCCGTGCTGGCTGTCGCAGGGCCCGTGACCAATAACCGCTGCGTCATGACCAACAGCCCATGGGTCATCGATGGCAACGAGCTGCAGCCGGCCCTCGGCTTCAACAGCGTACACGTGCTCAATGACTTCGAAGTCGTGGCCTGGTCCCTGCCCGCCTTACAGCCTGCTGATCTGATCCCGCTCGGCGGACAAGACGGCTTGCCGGGAGAACCACTGCTGGTGGTCGGGCCCGGAACCGGCTTTGGCGTCTCCTGTCTGGTCGAGCGCCATGGCGCCCGGCTGGCCGTCGTCACCGAGGCGGGACACGCGACCCTGCCGGCGGAGAACGAGCGCGAGGAACATGTGATTACCTGCCTGCGCCGGCGCTTCGGCCATGTTTCCATCGAGCGCGGCGCGCTATCGGGCTCTGGGCTACAAAGCCTCTACGAGGCGCTGGCCGAGATCGATTGCGCTCAGGTGCCGCATCGCGATGCGGCCGCCATCACCAAGGCCGCTCTGGAAGGCAGTTGCGCCGTCAGCCGCGCGACACTCGAGATGTTCTGCGCCATCCTCGGCTCGGTCGCGGGCAATCTCGCCGTGACCTTCGGCGCCCGCGGCGGCGTCTATATCGCCGGCGGAATCGTGCCGCGCTTCCCGGATTTCCTGGCGGCCTCGGCCTTCCGCGCGCGCTTCGAAGCCAAGGGACGCTTCCAGGACTACTTACGCAACATTCCGACCAGGCTGGTGACCAAGCCCGACGCGAGCTTCGTCGGCCTGAAGACGTTTGCCGACCACAATCCTGATTGAGGCGCGCCTACCCTCCCCGCGCTCCTGTTCCGGTAATTCACAGCTGATTGCAACGAACGTGCGGTTCCATGCAGGAACTCACTTGCCCGTTTGTTCCCGATAATGAACAGTTCAGCCATGTGTGGCGTAGTTGCGGGGGCGTAACATGCGTAAGCAGGACATAGGTTTCGACTATCACCGCTATCACCGCCTGCTGACCGAGGCGGACGACGATGACAAGCGGCTAGCCCTGATCGAGCTCTTGATCGAGGAAAAGGCGCGAGACCGGCTGGCCGCGCAGCGCGCTTCGGACCGCGCCGCCATGACCGCTCATACCATTGCAACGGTGCTGAAGAACGGCCGCAAATGAATCTTGCGGGACCGCCTGCTGCTCGCGCGAACAGGCGACCGATTGCGATTCCGTTAATGATCCCTAGCAAGCTCGTGTCAAACTTTTTGCTCTAAGAGTTGCTTCACCTGATGCAATTCAGGGGCAACAAAGGGGGGAATGAACATGAGCATGATTTCGCTCGCCGCAATGCCGGCCGCTGTCGAAACGCGTTTTGCCGATTCTTCTTTCAAGATCATCTTGCTGTTCTGCTGCGTGGGCCTGGTCGCCTCGTTCGGCCTGATGACGCGCGGCATCGACCTCAGTGCCGGCCTGATGTAAGATCGCCGCGACTTCCTTCGCCAAATGGCCGCCCTGACGGGCGGCCATTTTCGTTGGCGACCTCAGTGCGGGGCCTCAGTGCGGTGTCCTGGCCGTCGCGTCCGGAAACAGGGTGTCGATCATCGCCTTGAGCTGATCGAGGGAAATCGGCTTGCGCAGGGTCGGCCTACGCCGGAGCAAGGACGGCAGCAGTTCTGGTCCGTAGCCCGTGGCGAACAGAAACGGCTTTCCACGGCGCTCGATCAGGTCGGCGACGGGATCGACGTAGAGGCCCATCAGATTGATGTCGAGGATCGCGAAATCATATTGCGCGGTCATCGCGAAGGCGCTCGCGTCCCGCACATTGTCCGCTTCCGCAACGACGTGGTGGCCGAGTTCCTCCACCATGTCGGCGATCATCATCCGGATCAACGCCTCGTCTTCGACCAGGAAAACGGAGAGTCCGTCCGCCATAACAACCCCGCAGTCAGCTTGCGAAACTAATCATAGCCGAGTTGCGGAGAGGATTCACGAATTCGTGGCGGGCGCCGTTAATTCCGGCGCGCGCAATCCAATTCAACTTGATCAATCCAGCCCGCGCTCGTGGCTGAGGCGTACCATCTCCTGGATGAAGACCTGCTTCTGCTTGTCGTCGAGGCTCGAATAGAGCGGCTCGGCAGCGTCCGCGACGTTGCGTTGATCGGCGGCACGGTCGATCAGGAATTGCGACTCGTTACGCATCTGCTCGATGATGTCGTCGGGCGGATCGCGCTTGGCGCGGGCAATCCGCAGGTTGAGCCGCTCTGCACCATTGTGCCCGAGATAGTGCATAGCGCTCGAGAAGCCGAACCAGTGCTTCTCCTGATCGGGCGTGAGGTTCAGTTCGGTCTTGATCCGCTCGATATAGGAATCGCTGTTGGCGACGATCTGGTCGGCGGTCAGCTGCGGCGCGCCGGTCTGGGTGAGGACCGTGACATCCTTGTTGTCATTGTCCTTGTTGTCTTGCGGCGCGTTCTTGGCTTCCTTGCTCGGCTTGGCGCTCTTGCCGGCCTTGGCGCTCTTGGCGTCCTTGTCCTTGCCGGCGCCCGGCTGCTTGGCATCCTTGCTCGCGTCCTTGTTGGCATCCTTGGCGGCCGGCGCCTGCTGGTTGTTGTTATTGGTGTTGACGCCGAGCACGCCGGTGAAGACGCCGACCACGCCGCCGATCGCGCCGCCCAGCACGCCACCGACGGGGCCGGCCGCCTTGTTGCCGGCCGCAGCGCCGTCCTGAACACCCTTGACCAGGCCCTGCGCGTTCGCCACCGCGGCTGCGCCGAGCAACAACGCGAGCATGGAGCCCAGCGCGAGCCATCGCCGGAGGTGAAGCCGCGCGGGCGGCGCCGGGTTGGTCATTCTCGTCTCCATCGTCGCTCTGATTGGCCTGTTGGGGTGGAAGCCACCCGCCGGTTGCAACTCTATCGTTTTCACTGCGTCGAGGTCCAGACGCAGCCAATGCTGTCCACGCCGAAAGGTCTTTCGCGCGAAGCAGTTATCAAAGCTCATTCGAAACTGCGGCGTAATTGCGCACAGACCGTTCCAGCCCTGCCTGCGCGAAGTGTGCGTCGCAAAATGAGCAGCCGCGGTCCACGTCAGGCGCGCGATACCGAAGGCGCTGCCGCGTTCCCGAACACAACGTTAGTTCTAGACGTCCAGCCGTTCGGCTTTCTCGACAGACGCGATCAATCATGATCTGATCGCGCTACCAATTTGCCGCGCCTCGCGTGACTTGCTCTCGAAGCTGACGGCACCAATAAGAAACTTCCAGCAAGAAACGCCAACAAGAAAATCAAGAACAAAACTCAGGAAAGTCAGAGGAAATACCAGAACAATAAAACACCCAAGCGAGGAAACGAGATGTCACGCAAGACACTGACGCGACGTCAATTTGTGGCTGCCACTGCAATGTCCTCCGCGGCGCTGATCACGGCGCCCTATGTCCGAGGCGCTTACGCCGCCGGCAAACTCTCGATCGGCTTCTGGGACCACTGGGTGCCCGGCGCCAATAGTGCCTCCACCGAACTCGTCAACCAGTGGGCTGCGAAGGAGAAGGTCGAGGTTTCCATCGACTACATCACCAGCAACAACAAGAAGATCGAGCTGACCGCGGCGGCCGAAGCTCAGGCCAAATCCGGTCACGACATCCTTCAGATGCCGAGCTGGTGGCCGCACGCCTATTCGGAGAATCTCGAGCCGCTCAACGACGTCATGGAGCCGCTCATCAAGCAGAACGGCGAGGTCAACGGCACCGTCAAATATCTCGGACAGTCCGGCGGCAAATGGCTCGCCGTGCCCGCGACACCCGGCAGCCAGATCAAGGGTCCCTGCTCGCGCATCGACCTGATGAAGAAATATGCGGGCATCGACGTTCAGGAGATGTATCCGGCAGGCAGTCCGCCCAAGGCTGACAATTGGACCCTGGACACATTCTTGAAGGCGGCAGAGGCCTGCCAGAAGGGCGGCTTCCCCTTCGGCATCGGCCTCGGTGAGACCACCGACAGCGTCGATACGGCCGGAGCGATCTTCCAGTCGTTCGGCGCCGAGCTCGTCAACGCCAAGGGCGATATCACGGTGAAGACCGATCAGGTTCGCCAGGCTCTCGAATACTACAAGAAGCTGATCGCGTTCCTCCCCCCGGACGCACCGTCCTGGGATGACGCCTCGAACAACAAGTGGCTGATCTCCGGCCGAGGCGCGCTGATCATGAATCCGCCGAGCGCCTGGGCGGTTGCCAAGCGCGACGCGCCGCAGGTCGCCGAGCAGTGCTGGACGCACGGATGTCCCGCCGGCCCGAAGGGGCGTTTCGCGCCCTTCCTGCCGTATTTCTGGGGTGTCTGGAGCTTCGGCAAGAACAAGGAGGCGGCCAAGAGCCTGCTCCTGCATTTGTCCTCGCCCTCGTCGATCGAGAAGTTCGTCGCGGTGAGCGGCGGCTATGATCTGCCGGCCTACGCGAACATGACTACGTTGAAGACCTGGGCGGAGGAAGGACCGCCCAAGGGAACGCTCTATCACTATCCCAACCCCTACAACCATCAGACGCTGTCGATTGCAGCATCGCCGGCGCCGCCCAAGATCGCGCAGCAGATCTACTTCCAGGCCACGCTGACCAAGATGGCGCTGCGTTATTCGCGGGGGGAGACGATGGAGCAGACACTCGCCTGGGCCGAGGGCGAGTGCGAAGGCTTCATGCGGAGCTAGGCCGGGGTGTGCCAGGGCGGTTCACGCCACGCGCGTGAGCCCGCCCCAACACCTATTGGATCCGCATGACGGGGAGCCGACCCGTAAGGTCGGCTTCGCGGTTGGACAGTCTGCAAAGAAGCTGACTTGAGGAAGCTGCCATG
The DNA here is from genome assembly GCF_001908205.1 of Bradyrhizobium sp. NAS80.1. Taxonomy (GTDB): domain Bacteria; phylum Pseudomonadota; class Alphaproteobacteria; order Rhizobiales; family Xanthobacteraceae; genus Bradyrhizobium. The sequence goes on along the minus strand of NZ_LGHL01000066.1, from coordinate 4,783 downwards.
GCCGAGGTCGTCGTTCAGCAAGGTCGCGTCGCCCGCACAGGCACGCGCAAACGGGGGAGCCTGCGCAACGCGCTGGGGCGTAAATCGACGGTGGCGTTCTTCCTGACGCTGCCGCTGATCCTGCTGATCGTGCTGCTCGTGCTCTACCCCGCCTTCTATTCGGTCTACCTGGCGACGCTGAACAAGGCGATGACGAAATTCGTCGGCCTCGGCAATTTCACCTTCCTGTTCAAGCGCGAAACGTTCTGGATGGTGGTGAAGCAGTCCTGCATCTTTGCGATCACCGCGGTGGTCTTCAAGGCGCTGATCGGCTTCATCGTCGCGCATTTCGTCCACAACATTCCGGGCAAGAAGCAACGCAAATGGCGCGGCATGCTGCTCGTGCCGTGGGTGATCCCGCCGGCGATGAGCACGCTCGCCTGGCTGTGGCTGTTCGACCCCTCCTACAGTGCCTTCAACTACACGCTGTCCTTCTTCGGCGTCGGTCCGATCCCCTGGCTCGGCGACACCTTCTGGGCGCGCTTTTCAGTCATCCTCGTCAACGTCTGGTACGGCGCGCCGTTCTTCCTGATCATGTATCTGGCTGCGCTGAAATCCGTACCCGATCAGCTCTACGAGGCCGCGGCGATTGACGGCGCCAACTGGTGGCAGCGCATTTGGTATGTCACGCTGCCGATGATGCGCAACATCATCGCCATCACGACGCTGTTCTCGCTGATCGTCACCTTCGCCAATTTCGATATCGTGCGGATCCTGACCTCAGGCGGCCCGCTGGATACGACGCATCTGTTCGCCACCTGGGCGTTCCAGGTCGGCATCCAGAGCAGCGATATTCCGCTGGGTGCCTGCGTCTCTCTGTTCATGGTGCCGATCCTCGCCGTCGCAGCGATCTTCATCCTGCGCGACGTCACCAAACGTGGGAACGAAGCCTGATGAGCACCGTCGCGATCGACAAGGCCGGCCCTTCCCGCAAGGTCAAATATGGCAGCATGAGCCGCGACCGCGCCTGGGCGTTGCGCTGGTCCTACTTCTTCCTCGTGCTGTTTGCGATCTTCTTCCTGACGCCACCGGTCTACATGCTGATCACCTCACTCAAGAGCAGCGCGGAAATCTCAGCGGCAACCAATCCCTGGTGGGTGTTCCACCCGACGCTGTCGAACTATGTCGAGCTCCTGACCTCGAACCAGTTTTTACGGTTCTTCTGGAATTCGTCGATCGTGGCGATCGTGGTCGTCATCATCACGATGCTGATCAGCATCCCCGCGGCCTTCGCGCTGGCACGAATGAAGTTCTGGGGCTCGGCGACGCTCGCGACCGGTGTGTTCCTCACCTACCTGATCCCGGACAGCCTCCTGTTCATTCCGCTGTTCAAGATGCTCGCGGTAATCCAGGACCTGACCGGTATCACGCTCCTCAACCGATGGTACGTGCTGCTCTTCATCTATCCGACGCTGACGGTGCCGTTCTGCACCTGGATCATGATCGGCTATTTCGCGTCGATCCCGAAGGAGCTCGATGAAGCCGCCCTCATCGACGGCGCCTCGTGGCTCCAGACCTTGACGCGGATCTTCATTCCCGTCGCGCTCCCCGGCCTGATCGCCGCGACGATCTTCGCCTTCACGGTCTCCTGGGCGCAGTTCCTCTATCCGCTGGTCTTCACGACCTCAGTCGATCAGCTCGTGCTGCCGGTCGGCATCACCACGACGCTGATCAAGGGCGACGTCTTCAACTGGGGACAGATCATGACCGGCGCGCTGCTCGGCGCGGCCCCGCCGCTGATCATCTACGCCTTTCTGATGGACTACTACATTGCCGGCCTGACCGCCGGCGCGACAAAGGGCTGATACCGAGGAGTTGAAGTGCAATGGCCGACGTTTCCTTGCGCAAGGTGATCAAGCGTTACGACGATGTGGAAGCCGTGCGCGGCATCGATTTGGACATCGCCGACCATGAATTCATCGTGCTGGTGGGGCCATCAGGCTGCGGCAAGTCGACGACGCTGCGCATGATTGCCGGCCTCGAGGACATCAGCGACGGCGACATCATGATCGGCGGTGACGTCGTCAACGACGTGCCGCCGAAGGATCGCGACATCGCGATGGTGTTCCAAAACTACGCGCTCTATCCGCACATGACGGTCGCGGAGAACATGTCGTTCGGCCTGCGCCTGAAGCACTATCCCAAGGCCGAGATCAAGGCGCGCGTCACGGAAGCCGCCCGCCTGCTCGACATCACCGACCTGATCGACCGCAAGCCCAAGCAGCTCTCCGGCGGCCAGCGTCAGCGCGTCGCGATGGGCCGCGCCATCGTGCGCAATCCAAAAGTCTTCCTGTTCGACGAGCCGCTGTCCAATCTCGACGCCAAGCTGCGCGTGCAGATGCGCATCGAAATCAAGAAGGTGCACCAGAAGGTGCGCACCACGACGGTCTACGTCACCCACGACCAGGTCGAGGCGATGACGCTTGCCGATCGCGTCGTGGTCATGAACAAGGGCCGCATCGAACAGATCGGCACGCCGAACGAGCTCTACCACAAGCCGGCGACTCGTTTTGTCGCAGGCTTCATCGGCTCCCCCGCGATGAACTTCATCCCGTGCCGTCTGGAGGATGTCGCCGGCAAGCTCCAGATCCGCCTCACCGACCGCATCGCTTTCGCGCTGCCGCCCGCCCGCGCCGCCCGCTACAACGCGCTGCCGCGCAACGACAAGCTGGTGCTTGGCATCCGACCCGAGCACCTCACAGAATCGCATGCGCATCTGGGGCCGGGCATCGAAACCTTCGAAACCGTGCTCGACGTCATCGAACCGATGGGGATGGAGACCCTGGTCTATTTCGGGCTCGAGGGCACGCCGGTCTGCGGCCGCGTCAATCCTAATGCCGGCGCCACGGACGGGGCACCCATGCGTTTGGCGATGGACCTCAACAATATGCACCTGCTAAACGAGGAGACCGGTGCCGTGTTGTGACGGCCGGTCAAGAAACTCGCGCAGGCAGGGGACGATGGCGACCAACAAGAAGAAGATTTTCGTTACGCAAACTTTGTCGCAAGGGGCACGCGCCCTTCTCACCCAGCGGGATGACATCGAGCTCATCGAGTTTCCGAACCTGATCTCCGCGAGGGACTTCGAGGCGCTGCTCAAGAGCCATGCGCCGGTCCATGGCGTGGCATTGGGCGCCACTGCCTTCGGCGAGACCGAGCTCGAGGCGTCAAAGGATATGAAGGTGGTGACCCGCATCGGTGTCGGCTACGACGCCGTCGACGTCCCCGCCCTCTCCCGCCGCAAGGTGCCGCTGATGGTGGCAGGCAGCGCGAACTCGCCGTCGGTCGCCGAGCAGGCGCTCTTCATGATGCTGACGCTGGCCAAGCGCGCGCAGGAAATGCACTCCTGCGTCAAGGACGGCAAATGGGCCGGCCGGCTCGGCATGCTGCCGTTCGATCTCTACGGCAAGACCGTGCTGATCATCGGCTTCGGCCGCATCGGTACCCGCACCGCCAAGCGCTGCCTGGCGATGGAAATGAACGTGCAGGTCTACGACCCCTACAAGCCTGCAGCCGAGATCAGGGCTGCGGGCTGCGAGCCCGTCGCCGATCTCGACACTGCACTGCCTCAAGCCGACTTCGTCACCATCCACTGTCCGAAGACGCCGGAAACCGTCGGCCTGTTCGATGCGGCGCGGATCGGCCGGATGAAGCCCAAATCCTATCTCATCAACACCGCCCGCGGCGGCATCGTGCAGGAGGCGGCACTGTACGACGCCCTGGTCTCCGGAAAGCTCGCCGGGGCCGGCATCGACGTGTTCGAGGTAGAGCCGCCGCCCGTCAGCAATGCGCTGTTCGCGCTGCCGAACGTCATCATGGCTCCCCATGTGGCGGGCGTCACGGTCGAGGCGGTGAGCCGCATGAGCGAGCAGACCGCGCGCAACATCCTGAGTGTGCTGGACGGCGATCCGATCCGGCAGAACATCATCAATCAGGACGTGCTGGGCTAGTGCAAACCCGAACGCGGGCGGCTGATCCGCCCGCCTTCGGAAGGCCAGAATGCGTCCCATTTTGGTGCAGATCGAGCCCCAACTCAGCCTTAATCAAACGCGCGTAATATGTCCGGCCGCGGCGGCAGTGGGACAGACTAGCCGGCCGCGTCGAGCTGGAGGATGGACCCTTGTCAGAGATCGACCCGACCGACCACGCGCTGGCGACCATCGCCAGCATCCTGGAGAACCCCGAGCCCGTTCTCGTCGTCCGCGAACCCGAGACCGAGACTGCCGTCGTCGAAGAGCATGAAGAGCAACTAGTCGCCGAAGAGCATCTGACCGATGACGAGCAGCTGGCCCCTGACGAGCATCCAGTCGTCGAGGAGCAGCCGCTGGTGCCGGAGCACACCGATGCCGACGGCTACAGCAAGGTTGGCCCCGGGCCGATGGTGGCAATCCGCCTCAAATGGACGGTCCATCGCGGCGACGACGGCCAGTACTACGTCCACGAGACCATCGGCGAGCAGTCCGCGCCCGTGATCAGCGGCCCGATGACCAGCGAGGCCGCCGTCCATTTCGTCGATACGCACGAGGACGAGGCGCACCGGCGCTTCGAACTGCTGCGCAGCGAGATCGCCGGCCGCAGCTCGCTCGCCGACTACGAGCGAAAGGGCGAAGCCTAGGGCTTATAGTTTGAGCATGATCTTTTCGGAAAACCGCTGCACACTTTTCCGGATCATGCTCTACTTGCGACCGAGATAATCCTTCTTCACGAGCTCGACGCCTGCGTGTCGCAAGAGGTTGTAGGCCGT